>NZ_JALCZB010000088.1:0-18942 GCF_022690745.1 Anaeromyxobacter sp. SG64
TCGTCGAGCTCGTGAGCCGCAGCTGTCCGATCTGCCGGAGCATGGAGCCCGTGGTCGCCGAGGCAGAGCGCGGCTGCCCGGGCGCCCACGTGAGGCGCCGCCTCGTCGAGGAGCCCGAGGGCGCCGCGCTCGCGCGCCGTCACGCGGTCCGCGGGGTCCCCACGTTCCTCGTGCTCGACGGCGCCGGGAGGGAGCTGCGCCGGCTCGTGGGTGCTCAGCCGGTCGACGCGCTGACGGACGCGCTCCAGCTCGCGACGGGACGCATCTGCGACGCGCGGCCGGTCAAGGGCCGGGAGCCGGCGCGCGGGGGGTGAGCGCGGCGGGAGGCCGCGCGCCGGTCGCCGCGGCCTGGCGCGGGGCGGGGGGCTCCCCTCCCATCCGCGCATCCCCGGTGGCGACGTCCCCGGGCGCGTAGCGGGTGAGCAGCGCGACGACGTGGCCGATCGAGAACGGGATCTCCGCGCGGACGAGCACGTGGGCGGGATCGTCGGTCAGCCAGAGGGAGATGTCGCCCCGCGGCGACCCGGGTCCGCCGGTCGGCGCGGTCACGCTCACGCGCACGCAGCGGAACTTCCCCCCGGGCACCGCGACCTCCTCGCGCTCCCGCACCTCGGCGACGAGCGTGAACTGGCGGGAGCCGGAGAGGACCGGGAGCGCGTGGCGCTCGCCGGGCGCGAGCGGCTGGAGGCGGAGCCACAGGAACGCGCTCGACAGCTCGTGGGCGCCCGCTGCGACCGGGAACCGCTTCTCGGAGCGACGGCCCTTCCGCTCCCGGACGAACGTCGCCTCGCCGCGGCCGCGGTCGAAGCGCGAGCGATCCACGTGCAGGTCCCCCGCCTCGAACGCGCGCAGCTCGGAGCCGCGCGGCAGGCGCGCCCGCGCGTCCCAGTACGAGACGAGGTGCTCGCGCAGGTCCAGGAGGCCGGCGATGCCTCGGGTCCGCGCCTCGAAGAACACCGGCCAGATGACCCCCTCCGGCCGTCCGACGGCGATGCGCGCCTCGCCCGCCACGAAGCTCAGGAAGCGGACCTCGAGCAGCGTCTCCTCGCCCGGGGCGAACGTCGCCGCGCGCGGCGATCCGAACGCCGCGATCATCGCGAGCACGGCTGCGATGCGCGCCACCGCGACCTCCTCCCGGACGTCGCGTGCGTGGCGGCAACATCGCGGCGCGACCGGGCGCGAACTTACGCCACCCGGCGCTCGCGCCCGAGGCCCCGCTCAAGTCGCCCGGAAGACCGCGCTTCGCCCGCCCTCCGGGCCGGGGGCGGGCGAGCGGACGGACGCTACATCGCCGCGACGAGCGGCGCGGCGGCGGTCGTCTCGGGCTGGGCGGCCGGGGCGGCCGGCTTCATCTCGACCTTCTCGCCGCTCGCCAGCATCTGGAGCGAGATCGAGAGGAGGCCGGAGATGATCTCCGCGGCGCCGGCCACGTGGACCTTGCGGTAGATGCGCTTGCGGCGCGCCCGGATCGTCTCCGGCGACACGTTCGCGGCCGCCGCCGAGTCCTTGCACGCGAAGCCCTGGGCGATCCTCAGCACCTCGGAGCGCTCGGCCGGGGTCAGGCTCTTCCCGTCCATGTACTTCGCCGCGATGGGGGTGAGCGTATCGATCTCGATGTGAGGCATCTGCGCGCTCCTTCGTGGGTTCGTGTGGTGGGGTCTCGCCGCTTTCACCCGCGCCTCCGCGGGCTGCCCGGTCGTTTGTTCCCCAACCCCTCGCCACGTTAGTCACGCCCCTCCCGGTTGCCACCCCCTCCGTGATCTTTTTTTCGATGCGGCTCCTCACCGCAGGCGGGCGGTACCCCGCCCCCTCATCTTTCCGGCCGCCCGAGCGGAGGTTATCTCCTCTGGGTTTCGAGTGACCCGGCGCGGCGACCCGGCCGCAGGGGAGCTAGGGATCCCACTGCAGAGGGCGGCGGATGGCCGGGAGCAGCGCAGGGGGCTGGCGTCGGGTGGGAGGGGTCGCGATCGCGGTCGCGATCTCGGCGGTCGCCGTGGCCGGCTGCGGCCGCGGCTCGAAGGAGCGCGCGGCGGCGGCGCCCCGCCCGCCGGTGCCGGTCCGGGTGGCGGAGGCGCGGCAGGAGGACGTCCCGAAGGAGCTCGCGGCGGTCGGCTCGGTCCAGCCCTTCGTCACGGTCTCCATCCGGCCGCTCGTGACGGGCGAGATCGTCGGCGTGTTCTTCGGCGAGGGCGACGAGGTCCGCGAGGGGCAGCGCCTGTTCCAGATCGATCCGCGCCCGTACGAGGCCGCGCTCGCCCAGGCGCGCGCGGCGGTGGTCCGTGCGCGCGACCAGGCCGCGAACGCCCGCGCCGACGCGCGGCGCTACGCGGAGCTCGTGAAGCGCGAGTACGTGACGCGGCAGCAGTACGAGGCCGCGCTCGCGAACGCGTCGTCGATGCAGGCCGACGTGGCCGGCCTCGAGGCGGCGGTGCGGAAGGCCGAGCTCGACCTCGTCCACTGCCGCATCGACGCGCCGAGCGCCGGCCGGACCGGCGCGGTGCTCGTGCAGCGCGGCAACGTCGTGCAGGCGAACCAGCAGAACCCGCTCGTCGTCATCACCCAGCTGCGCCCCATCTACGTCTCGTTCACGGTGCCGGAGCAGCACGTGGACGCGCTGCGCGCGGGGGTGGGCCGCCTGCGGGTGATCGCGCGCCGCGCGGACAAGCAGGAGCAGGGGACGCTCTCGTTCGTGAACAACACGGTCGATCCCGCGGCCGGGACGATCCTCGCCAAGGCGACCTTCGAGAACGCGGGCGAGGCGCTCTGGCCGGGGCAGTTCGTGGACGCGCGGGTCGTGCTGGGCGTGCAGCGGGGCGCGGTCGTGGCGCCCGCCGCGGCGATCGTCTCCGGGCAGGCCGGGCCGTACGTCTACGTGGTGGGGCCGGACGACACGGTCGAGCAGCGCCCGGTCGTGGTGGCGCAGGCGACCGCGCGCGAGGTCGTGGTCTCGAGCGGGCTCCGCCCCGGCGAGCGGGTGGTGATCGACGGGCAGCTCGGGCTCGTGCCGAAGGCGCGCGTGGCGGTGAAGGCCGCGCAGGCGGGCGGCGAGGCCGGGGCGCGGACGCAGGCGAGGACGCCGTGAACGTCTCCGGCCCCTTCATCCGCCGGCCGGTCATGACCTCGCTCGTCATGGTCGGCATCCTCGCCTTCGGCGCAGCGGCCTACCGGCTCCTGCCGGTGAGCGATCTGCCGAACGTGGACTTCCCGACGATCCAGGTGACCGCGAACCTCCCCGGCGCGAGCCCGGAGACGATGGCGGCCTCCGTCGCGACCCCGCTCGAGCGGCAGTTCTCCACGATCGCCGGCCTCGCGGCCATGAACTCGGCGTCCTACCTCGGCGCGACGCAGGTGACGCTCCAGTTCGACCTCTCCCGCGATCTCGACGCCGCCGCGCAGGACGTCCAGGCCGCGATCGCCGCGGCGGGCCGGCAGCTCCCGCCCGACCTGCCGACGCCGCCGACGTACCAGAAGGTGAACCCGGCGGACATGCCCATCCTCTACCTCGCGCTCACCTCCCCGACGCTGCCGCTCTCGCAGCTCGACGAGTACGGCGAGACCCTCATGGCGCAGCGGATCTCCAGCGTGTCCGGGGTCGCGCAGGTGCTCGTGTTCGGCTCGCAGAAGTACGCGGTGCGCATCCAGCTCGATCCGCTGCAGCTCACGAGCCGCGGCCTCGGGATCGACGAGGTGTCGGCGGCCGTGTCGGCCGCGAACGTGAACCTGCCGACCGGCACGCTGCAGGGGCCGCACCGCGCCACCACGGTGCAGGCGACCGGCCAGCTCACGGACGCCGCCCAGTACGGGCCGGTGGTGGTGGCCTGGCGGAACGGCTCGCCGGTGCGGCTCAGCGAGGTGGGCCGGGCGCTGGACAGCGTCGAGAACGACAAGACCGCGGCGTGGTACGCGACGCGCGCGGGGATGGACCGCACCATCGTGCTCGCCATCCAGCGCCAGCCCGGCACGAACACCGTCGCGGTCTCCGCCGGCGTGAAGGCGCTCCTCCCGCAGATGCGCAAGCAGCTGCCCGCCTCCGTCTCGGCGGAGGTCCTCTTCGACCGCTCCGTGCCCATCCAGGCGTCGGTGCGGGACGTGAAGTTCACGCTCCTCCTCACGCTCGTCCTCGTGGTGGGCGTCATCTTCCTCTTCCTGCGCAACGTGCGGGCGACCCTCATCCCGAGCCTCGCGCTGCCGATGTCGCTCGTGGGGACGTTCGCGGTGATGTGGCTCCTCGGCTACAGCCTCGACAACCTCTCGCTCATGGCGCTCACGCTGTCGGTCGGGTTCGTGGTGGACGACGCGATCGTCATGCTCGAGAACGTGGTGCGCCACGTCGAGCTGGGAGAGCCGCCGCGCGAGGCGGCGCTCCGCGGGGCGCAGGAGATCGGCTTCACCATCGTCTCCATGACCATCTCGCTCGCCGCCGTGTTCATCCCGGTGCTGTTCATGGGCGGGATCGTGGGGCGGCTGTTCCACGAGTTCGCGGTCACCATCGGCGCCGCGATCCTCGTCTCCGGCTTCGTGTCGCTGTCGCTCACGCCGATGCTGTGCGCGCGCCTCCTCTCCGAGCACGCGGAGCGGCCGCCGGGCCGCTTCTACCGGGTCACGGAGCGCGGCTTCGAGGCGCTCCTCGGCGGGTACCTGCGCGGCCTCTCCTGGTCGCTCTCGCACCGGCGCACCATCCTCGTCGTCACGGCGCTCGCGCTCGCCGCGATGGTGCCGCTCTTCGCGGCCGTCCCGAAGGGCTTCCTCCCGAGCGAGGACACCGGCCAGATCTTCGCCTACACCGAGGCGGCGCAGGGGGTGAGCTGGGAGGCGATGGCGGCGCACCAGCAGGAGGTGGCGGCGATCGCGGCGCAGGACCCGGCGGTGGAGGCGGTCATGTCGAGCGCGGGCGCGCGCGGGGCCACCGCCGCGAACACCGGCGTGATGTTCATGCGCCTGCGGCCGCGGGGCGAGCGGGACGGCGTCGACCGCGTCATCGAGCGGCTCCGCCCCCGCCTCGCGCAGGTCCCCGGGATGCGCGCGTTCGTGCAGAACCCGCCCCCCATCCGCATCGGCGGGCAGCTCACGAAGAGCCAGTACCAGCTCACCCTCCAGGACCCCGACACGGCCGAGCTCTACCGCGTCGCGCCGGAGCTCGAGGCGCGCCTGCGCGGCCTCGCGGGCCTGCGCGACGTGACGAGCGATCTCCAGCTCTCGAACCCCCAGGTCACCGTGAACATCGACCGGGACCGGGCGGCGGCGGTCGGGGTCTCGCCCCGCATCGTGGAGGACGCGCTCTACACCGCGTATGGCTCCCGCCAGATCTCGACCATCTACACCGCGACGAACGAGTACCAGGTCATCATGGAGGTCGCGCCGCGCTACCAGACGGATCAGGCCGCGCTCTCGACGCTGCGCGTCCGCGCGCCCTCCGGCCAGCTCGTGCCGCTCGACTCGCTCGCGCGCCTCGAGAGCGGCGTCGGGCCGCTCTCGGTCTCGCACGCCGGGCAGATCCCCTCGGTCACCATCTCGTTCAACCTCGACCCGGGCACGTCGCTCGGCGCCGCCGTGGGCGACGTGGAGGGGATCGCGCGCCAGGTGCTCCCCGCCAGCGTGTCCACGCGGTTCCAGGGGATCGCCGACGCGTTCCAGTCGTCGCTCTCCGGCCTCGGCTGGCTGCTCCTCCTCGCCGTGGTCGTCATCTACCTCGTGCTCGGGATCCTCTACGAGAGCTACGTCCACCCGATCACCATCCTGACCGCGCTGCCGTTCGCCGGCTTCGGGGCGCTCCTCACGCTGCTCGTGTTCCGGACCGAGCTCTCCATCTACGCGTTCGTCGGCGTCATCATGCTCGTGGGGCTCGTGAAGAAGAACGGCATCATGATGATCGACTTCGCCATCGAGGAGCGGAAGCGCGGGCGCAGCGCGCACGACGCGATCTTCGACGCGTGCCGCATCCGCTTCCGCCCGATCATGATGACGACCCTCGCCGCGCTCATGGGCACGCTCCCCATCGCGCTCGGGCTCGGCGCGGGCGCCGAGTCGCGGCGGCCGCTCGGGCTCGCGGTGGTCGGCGGGCTCGTCTTCTCGCAGGCGCTCACGCTGTTCGTGACGCCGGTGTTCTACACGTACCTCGAGACGTTCTCGGACTGGTTCGCACGGCGGCGCCACCACCGGCTCGAGCTGGTGCGGAACGGGCGCCGGCCCGCCCGGGCGTGACGACCCGCCGGCGACGGTCCGGGCGGACGACCGCCCGCCGGTGCGCGGCGAAGCGCGGCGCGGCGTCGCGGGAGCCCTGAAGGACCGGGACCGGCGCCGCGGCGCGGGGCGTACGCTTCGCGGGAAGGCGGTGCTGGGCGATCGGTGCCGCAGGCCGACTCCCCGCGCATCCGCCCACGCATCCGCACGCTCCACCGGTGCGCCGTACTCGCGCCGGGGGCGCGCCCGAGGCGGAGCATGATCTTCGACGATCGGTCGCAGGCGGGACGGCTGCTCGCGGCGGCGCTGGAAGGATACCGGGGCGAGCGTCCGGTGGTGCTGGGGCTCACGCGCGGAGGCGTGCCGGTCGCCTACGAGGTGGCGCGCGCGCTCGGCGCGCCGCTCGACGTGCTCGTCGCGCGCAAGCTCGGCGCGCCGGGGGATCCCGAGTACGCGGTGGGCGCGATCGCCGAGGGCGGCGCGGTGTACGTCAGCCGGGACGCGGTCCGCGAGACGGGGCTCTCCGAGGAGGAGGTGGCGGTCCTGGCCGAGCGCGAGGCGGCGGAGCTCCAGCGCCGCGTGCGGGCCTACCGCGGCAGCCGGGAGGCCCCGGACGTCGCCGCACGGACGGTGATCCTCGTCGACGACGGGGTCGCGACCGGCGCGACGGCGCGGGCCGCGGCGCGCGCGGCCCGGCGCTGGGGCGCGGCGCGGGTGGCGCTCGCCGCTCCGGTCATCGCGGCGCAGACCGCGGCGGAGCTGCGCCCGGACCTCGACGACGTCGTCGCGCTCGAGCGCCCGCGCGACTTCCGCGCGGTGGGCGCGTGGTACCGGCGCTTCGCGCAGGTCGGCGACGCGGAGGTGCTCTCCTGCGTCGAGCGCGCCCGCCGCGAGGCGGGGGACGAGGAGCTCTGGGGCGGCGACTGGAACGCTCCGGGCGGCGAGGAGGAGCGCGCGTCCGAGGCGGCGCCGGAGGTGGAGGAACGCTACCACGCCATCCCGTTCGACGGGTCGCGGCGCGGCCCGGGCGCGCTCGAGGCGGCGCTCGCGGTGCCGATGCAGGCCGCGGGGCTCGTCGCGTTCGTCCACGGGAGCGGCGCGTCGCGGCGGAGCCCGCGCGACCGCCACGTGGCGCGGGCGCTCCAGCGCGCCGGGCTCGCCACCCTGCTCTTCGATCTCCTCACTCCGGAGGAGAGCGCCGAGGACCAGCGCTCCGGGGAGCTCCGCTTCGACCTCGAGCTCCTCGCCGGGCGGGCGGTCGCGGCGGTGCGCTGGGCCGCCGCCCACCCCGACACGCGCGCGCTCCGGCTCGGACTCTTCGGCGCGGGCACCGGCGCCGCGGTGGCGCTCCTCGCCGCGGCGGCCGAGCCCGAGCGCGTCGCGGCCGTCGTCTCACGCGGCGGGCGCCCCGACCTCGTGGACCCGGCGACGCTCCGGCGCATCGCCGCGCCGGTGCTCCTCGTCGTCGGCAAGCGAGACGGCGGGATCCTCGCGCGGAGCTCCGAGGCCCTGCCGTTCCTGCGCCAGGGCGCCCTGGAGATCGTGCCCGGCGCGTCGCACCTGTTCGACGAGGCGGGCGCGCTCGACGCGGTGGCGCGCCAGGCGGCGCGCTTCTTCACGCTCCACCTCGGCCGCGCGCAGGCGTCCGGCGCGCCGCCGCCGCGCTGAGCGTCAGCTCGTCGCGAGCAGCTCCGCGAGCGGCCGCTCCTCGCGCAGCCGCCGGATCGCCTCGGCCAGGAGCGGCGCGAGCGGCACGACCTCCGTCGCGAGCCCGGGCAGCGCGGGGACCGGGAGGGCGTCGGTGACGACGAGGCGCGCGAGGGAGAGGGCCGCGAGCCGCTCCGCCGCGCCGGGCACGAGGAGCGGATGCGTCGCCGCGACGACGACCTCGGGGCGGCAGCCCGCCTCGAGGAGCGTCCGCACCGCCGCCTCGATCGTCGCGCCGGTGCTGATCATGTCGTCGACGACGATGGGCGCCCGCCCGGCCACCTCGCCGGAGACGCCGCGGACCGCGACCTCGCGCGCCGAGAGCCGCGCCTTGTGCACGCACGCGGAGGGCAGCCCGAGGAGGCGGCCGAACGCCTCGGCGCGCTTCGCGGCGCCCAGGTCCGGGGCGACGACCACCGCGTCCCGGGGCGCGACGCGGGCGATGGCCTCGGCGAGCGCCGGGATCGCGGTGAGGTGATCGAGCGGCACCGAGAAGAAGCCCTCCGCGGCGGCGCCGTGAACGTCCACCGCGAGCACCCGGTCGGCGCGCGCGGAGAGGAGGTCCGCCGCGAGCCGGATCCCGAGCGGCTCGCCGTCGGCGCGGCGGCGATCCTGCCGCGCCCAGGCGAGGTACGGCACCACGGCGGTGATGCGCGCCGCGCCCGCGCGCCGGCAGGCGTCGGCGAGGAACAGGAGCTCCAGCAGGTGCGCGTCGGGCGGCGGCGCGAGCGGCTGGACCAGGTACACGTCGGCGCCGCGGACGGGCTCCTTCACCGTGACGTGGAGCTCGCCGTCGGGGAAGCGCTCGAGCGTCCGCGCCGCGGGCGTGAGCCCGAGCGCGTCCGCGAGCGCCGCGGTGAGGGCGGGGTGGATGCTCCCGCCGACCAGGATCGGCTTCATCGGTCGCTCCAGCGGCACGCGCCCACGCACGGAGAGGGGCCGCTGTGGAGGCGGCCCCCCGTGCCCAGGGACATGACCTCGTGCGCGCGAGCCGTGACCGTGCGCCGGACGCGCGCCCGGTCTTCACGGTCAGGAGCGGGAACGTCCCGCGGTGCCTCCGGCCTCACGAGAGGACCGTCGCGAGGATCCGCGCGTTCCCCGGGCAGTTCCAGGATACGCCTCCGGCCGGCGGCGGGATCGGCGTCCCGTGGGCTCGCCCCTCCGCGGTGCCCCGCCCGCGCGGTGCGCGCTCCGGCGGGGGCCGTCATCCGGCCTTGGCGGGCGGCGGGTGCTGGGTCGCGGCGAGCTGGCGCAGGCGCAGGCCGCGCGCCAGGTCGAAGGACGAGACGACGCCCACGAGCCTCCCGTCGTCCGCGACCGCGAGGTGGTCGTTGCCGCGCGGCTGGAGCTCCGCGATGACGTCGACCACGCGGTCGCCCGGCGCGACGACGCGCGCCGGCTCCATGGCCGCGCTCACCTGGGTAGTCCGGCGCTCCTCGACCGGCAGCTTCTCCACCGCCTCGAGCCGCACGAACCCCGCGGCGCGCCCCCCCTCGATCACCGGCAGCGCGACCCGCCGCTCGCGCAGCATCCGCTCACCCACCGCGAACACCGTCTCGTCGGACGTGACCGCGCTCGGCGAGGGCGTCATGATCTCCCTCACCCGCAGGTCCCCGAGCATCGCGCGCACGAGCACGTCGTGCTCCTCCGCGTGCGCCCCCGCCCACACGAAGAACGCCACGAGGATGAGGAGCGGGTTCCCCGCCGCGAAGCCGAGCGCCGCGAAGAAGGCGGCGAAGGCCTTGCCCACGTTGGCGGCGATCCGCGTGGCCTCCGCCGCGCTGCGCCGCCGCGCCAGCACGGCGCGGAGGACGCGGCCGCCGTCCATGGGGAACGCGGGCAGGAGGTTGAACACGCCGAGCGCGACGTTGACGCGCGCGAGCGCCTCGAGCGCGAACGCGGCCGGCTGGGCGCCGGCGCGGAGCGCCGCCGCGGAGAGCCCGGCGGCGAGGAGGGCGAGGGCGAGGCTCGCCGCCGGTCCGGCGACGGCGACGCGCGCCTCGGCGCGCATGTCGGCGAGCGGCTCGGCCACCTCGGTGACGCCGCCGATGACCATGAGCGTGATCGCTCGCACCTTCCCGCCGCGGCGCACGAGGACGAAGCAGTGCGCGAGCTCGTGCAGGAGCACCGAGACGAACAGGCCCGCGGCGAGCGCGAGGCCCCAGGCCCAGCGCGGCCCGGGGAGCCGCTCCGGCGGGACGCCCGCGAGGCCCGCGAGCTCCGGCACGGCGCGCGCGAACATCCACGCGAGGAACGGCAGCGCGAGGAGCAGCGTCACGTCGAGCCGGATGCGGATGCCGCCCACCCGGCCGATCTCGAGCCCCGTCCTCGCCATCTCCGCTCGCTCCGCCGCGCCGTACGTACGCGCCCGGCGAGGAGATCTTCGCGCCCGGCCCGCCTCCGCGCCCCGGTCCGCAGGGGCCTCACGGCACGCGCGCGAGCGCCAGGTCGCCGCGGGAGCGGGCATCTCCCCGCCAGCCCGCTCGCGCGTCCCGCGCCACCGTCGCGCGCGGGGCCGTGGGCGTCAGCCGAGCTCCCGGCGCAGCCGCGCTGCGTCTGCGTCGCTCGCCCCGGCGAGGCGGATGCGCTCCCCCGAGGCGGCGCCGACGCCGATCTCCGCCGCTCGCCGCATCATGGGCAGATCCCAGATCGAGCCGCGGCCGATCCGGTCGTTCGCCCCGGCGATGCGGAGGAACGCGAGGCCCACGGCGTCGAGCGCGAGCGGGTCCGTGCTCGCCGCGATGACGTCGGGCCTGCAGCGGTCGCCCTGGTCGGGCCCGCCGTCCGCGAAGCCCGCGCGGCCGTCGAGGAGGACGAGCGAGGGACGTGCGACGAGCGAGATCTCGGCGAGCCGGGCGCGCAGGCCCGACCCGAGGTGCATCCGGACGCGGGCCGCGCCGTCCACGATCCCGACCGCGTTCTTCATGGCCATGGTGAAGTCGCCCCGCGAGTGCGTCCGCGGCGTGCAGAGCCCGATGATGTGGTCGGCGGCCAGCACCGGGCGGTAGATGCGGAGCGTCCGGTCCGGCCAGTTCACCGCGAGCGGGTGGCGAACCCAGGCGACGTCCGCGTCCTCGAGCGCGAGGCAGGGGATCTCGAGCGAGCGCGCCGCGTCCAGGATGCCGGTGCGCTCGAACGCGGCCCGGGTCGAGTGCAGGAACATGGTGCGGTCCGCGACGAACGGCGCGCCGCCGGCCTCGAGCACGAGCCGGGCGACGATCTGGAGGACCTCGGGATCCGTCGTCGCGGGGTAGGCGTTCCCGCTGTTCACGGCGGGCTTCAGCAGGACGGAGTCCCCGGGGCGGATGAACCCGAGGCCCCCGGCGAGCCGGACGGCCTCCTCCACCGCGGCGCGAAGGCTCGGCGAGGCGGACGGACGCACCACGGCCACGGTGCTCTTCGCGGGCGGGCTCGGCGAGTCCGGCAGCGCGTGCGATCGCGCGCCCGCGGGCGTCGAGCGCGCGCCCCCGGAGGTGGCGTAGAGGGCGGCCGCGGACGCCGCGCCGAGCGCGCCCGCGAGGAAGCTGCGCCGGCCGAGCCGGCGATGGAAGGGCCGGTCCATCTAGTGCGCGTGCGTGAGCATCCCGAGGACGATCCAGAGCGCCATCGCGAACCCGAGGACGCCCACCGCGAGCCGCGCCCGCGCGCGCCACGCGTGCGCCGTGGCGCCGCCGCCCGGCGCGAGCCCGGCGATCCCGTCCCAGAGGAGCACGGCGGAGGCGATCCCGATGAACAGGACGAGCGCCAGCGCGAGCAGCCGGGTGACGAAGGACGGGGTCACGATCTCATTCTTGCGCTCCGCGGCGGCCGGCGCGGCCCTTCGCGCGGGGCGTCTCGGCCGGAGCCGGGGCGGCGTGGGACCGGGCGTGCGGGCGGTCGGCATGACCCCGCGGGGACCCCACGAGAACGCGCGACGGGGCGCGAGGATCGTGAGGTGATCTCCGGGACGCACGGCCTCGCCGGAGGCTCGCATGCTCGTCCGGGCGCTCCTCTCGATCCTCACGTTGCTCCTCGCCGCGGGGGCCCGGGAGGGCGCGTGCGCCGGCCCGGCGCGTCCCGCGGCGTCCCCGGAGGCGGCGCGGGCGCGGATGGTGGACGACCAGCTCGCGGGGCGCGGCATCCGCGACGCGCGGGTGCTCGCGGCCATGCGCGAGGTGCCGCGCGAGCGCTTCGTGGCGCCGGAGTGGCGCGCGTACGCGTACGAGGACGAGCCGCTCCCCATCGGGCGCGGGCAGACCGTGAGCCAGCCCTACGTGGTCGCGCTCATGGCGCAGGCGCTCGCGCTCCGCGGCGGGGAGCGCGTCCTCGAGGTCGGCTCGGGCTCGGGCTACGCGGCCGCGGTGCTGTCCCGCGCCGCGGCGGAGGTGTACGGGATCGAGCTCGAGCCGGAGCTGCACGCGCGCAGCGTCGAGACGCTCCGGCAGCTCGGCTACGCGAACGTGCACCTCCGCGCCGGGGATGGCTTCCAGGGCTGGCCGGAGGCGGCGCCCTTCGACGCGATCGTCGTGAGCTGCGCCGTGGAGCGGCTCCCCCCGCCGCTCCTCGCCCAGCTCGCGGAGGGGGGGAGGATCGTCTATCCCGCAGGGCCGGCGGGCGGAGTCCAGACGCTGGTGGTCGTGAAGAAGCTGCCGGGCGGGCTGCTCGAGGAGCGCCTCGCGCCCGTGCAGTTCGTCCCGATGCGGCGTGGCCGCTGACGGACGCCTGCTTCACGGACAGAGCGGCGGCGGGTGCGCTCCGCCCGGGGCCGTCCGGCTCGCCCGCGAGCAGATCCCGCCGTCGCGCAGGTCGGCGCAGGAGCGGGCGCAGATGCAGCGGCTCTCGTCGAGGCCGAGCGCGGGCGAGGTGTAGGAGACGACGCAGCCCGAGGCGTGGCCCTCGCCGTCCCCGCAGGCGAAGAGGGTCGCGTCGAGCCCGGGGCAGCACGCATCGAGGCGGGCGACCGCCTCCAGGCAGGCGAGCTCGCCCTCACCACCGACGCCGCACTGGCCGCCCGCCAGCGCGATCGCCGCGGCGCCCACGGCCGCTCGCGCGGCGAGCCGCATGGCATCCTCCCGCCGTCACGCGCGCCACGCCGGCGCGGGCGACATCTCGACGCCGTCCACCCGCGTCCCGCAGGCCGGGCAGCAGCCGTTCTCGACCCGGTTCCGGAGCACGTGGAACCCGTAGCGCTCCACGAGGAGCGCGCCGCACAGGTGGCAGCGCGTGGTCTCTCCATCCGAGCCGGGGACGTTCCCCTCGTAGACGTGGCGGAGCCCGGCGGCGCGGCCGATCCGCGCGGCGCGGTCGAGGGTGTCGACCGGCGTGAACGGCCGGTCGAGCATCTTGTACGCCGGGTAGAACTGGGACACGTGCCACGGCACCTCGGGGCCGACCGAGCGGACGAACTCCGCGATCTGGCGCAGCTCCGCGTCCGAGTCGTTCACGCCGGGGATGACGAGCGTCGTCACCTCCACCCAGACGCCGAGCGCGCGGTACAGGCGGATCGCCTCCAGGATCGGCTCGAGCCGGGCGCGGCTCACCCGGCGGTAGCTCTCGGGGTCGAAGAACTTCAGGTCCACGTTGGCCGCGTCGAGCACCGTCGCGATCTCGCGCAGCGGCGCCTCGGAGATGAAGCCGTTCGTCACGAACACGTTCCTGAGGCCGCGCGCCCGCGCCAGCACCGCGGTGTCGTGGGCGAGCTCGTAGAACACGGTGGGCTCCGTGTACGTGTACGCGATCGAGCGGCAGCCGCTGGCGAGGGCGCGCTCGACGATCTCCTCGGGTGAGATCTCCTCGCCCACCACGGCCTCCGCCGCGGCCGCGAGCTGCGGGCAGACGAGCTCGGTCGCCTCGCGGTTCCCGCGCGCGTCGATCGTGCGCGGGAGGTGCTCCTTCGGCCACTGCGACACCGTCCAGTTCTGGCAGAACGCGCAGCGCAGGTTGCAGCCGACCGTGGCGATGGAGTACGCGAGCGAGCCCGGGAGGAAGTGGAAGAGCGGCTTCTTCTCGATGGGATCGACGCCGCGCGACACCACCCGGTCGTAGACGAGGGTGTAGAGCGTGCCCCGCACGTTGAAGCGGACGCCGCACGCGCCGCGCCCGCCGGCGCGGATGTGGCAGTCGTGGGGGCAGAGGGTGCAGCGCACCTCGTCGTCCGGCCGCCGCTCGTAGAACCGCGCCTCGTGCAGCGCCGCCATGGAGAACCGTCCCGGCGCCCGCGCGCCGCTCCGCCCGCGTCGTCGGGCCGGAGCGCGGCGCCTCGCGCCGCACGCCACGCACCGAGTAGAGCACCGTCGGAGGAGCCGCTCCCCGCCCAGGGCGGGGTCGCCCGGGGTGGCGGCCTCGGCCGGGAGCGGCCGGAGCGCGCCGCGCCCGTCAGGCGGACTGGGACAGGAGGAAGCGCGCGAACGCCGAGTCGGTCCGCGTGAGGTGGTCCTTCAGCCAGCGCGAGAGATAGGTCCCGATCTTCATCGCCTCGAGCCCCGGACCGCCGCGTCGCTCGTGCTCGTCGGACATCCGCAGGATGTCCTTCACGAAGCGGTCGTGCTCCGCCTTGTGCTCGGCGTAGCCCTCGTAGCGGACGTCGCGCATCCAGGCCTCCTCCGCGCCGAAGTGCGTGACGCAGTACATGCGGAGGTAGGAGAGGAGGATCCCGATCTCCTGGCGATCCGCGGTGTCGAGGCTCGCCACGAACCGCTCGGCGCGCCGGAACAGCTCCTGGTGCTGCTCGTCGATCTCGACGATGCCCACGGCCAGGGACGGCGTCCACTTCAGCATGGTTCCTCCGCGCCGCCGCTCGGGCTCGTTGCGGCTCGAACGATTCGGGAACGGGGAGGATGTCACGAAAGCGGGGGGGCAGAGCTTGAGCGCGGTCAGATCTCCCCTGCCTCGGCCCGGCAGGGGAGGGCGGCAGGCGAGCGCTCGCGCCGGAGCCGATCGCGCCCTCGGACCGCTCCGCCCGCCGCTCAGCCATCGCGAGCACGCCCTTCCCCGTGGGCAACATTCACCTGAGGTGTACGACCGAGGTGAGCGGCCGCGAGCCCGATCGCGAGGAGGGAGCTCGGTCGCTGCCGTCGCGGCACCGGTTCCGGAGGGCCACCGTCGTCCCGGGCGTGGGTCCACCGGAGCGGCCGCCGTGGCCGCCGCTGCCCTCCGGCGGCAGGCCTTCGCATAGGTCCGGTGCGCCCCGGGCCCGCGCCCGCGCAAGGGCGATCCGCGTGCGGTCGCATGCTGCAACGGCGGGCGGGCGGCCCGCCATGCCGCGTATCATGCTGACATCATTGACTAAATCGTCGTGACTGGCGGTGGCCGGAGAGACGCCGGCCGAGCCGGCGCTGCGCTCGCGGGCCCCCGTTCCCCCCGGCAAACGAGCGCGATATCGCTCCCGACGCGACCCTGCCCCCGACGGCCCGGACGGAGAGGGTCCCGCCGGCCGAACGAAACTCCCCCGCGAGTACGCTCGACGCGGAGCGCGCGCTGGGTTAAACCTCGGCGGCCTCGTTTCGAGGCGCATCGACGCGGCAACTCAATGCCGCCGATTCAGAAGAAAAGAGTAAGAGTAATGGCGACCGGTACCGTGAAGTGGTTCAACGACGCGAAGGGCTTCGGGTTCATCACGCAGGACGGCGGTGGCGAGGACGTGTTCTGCCACCACACCGCGATCCAGGCGCAGGGGTTCCGCACCCTCGCCGAGGGTCAGAAGGTGGAGTTCGACGTTCAGCGCGGCCCGAAGGGCCTCCAGGCGGCGAACGTCCGCCCGCTGTAAGCCGCTTCACGTCTGAGATGAAAGCCCGGTTCCTCGCGAGAGGGGCCGGGCTTTCGTACGTCCGGGGCTCCCGAGGTCGGAGTCAGGCGACGAGCAGGAGAGCTCGAGCCTCGCGAGCTCCCGCGCACAGGTGATCGAAGGCGGCGCGGAGCGGCTCCCGGAGCGCCCGCGTCCGCGAGCTTGCGCAGCGGACGACGATCCATCGGAGTGCGCCCGTCTCGCTCCACTCCTCTCGCGGTCTCCGGAGAACCGCGCGTCGATCGCTGTCGGCGCCGGCGTGCGCAGGCACGGCCGGTGCGCACGGGCGGCTGGCCCCGGATCTCGTTGCGCCTCCAAGGGATGGGCGTCCTCGCCGGACCCGGGCCCGGCCGGGCACGAGGTCTCTTCCCGACGCACTTGGATTCCTCCCCCGACCGCGAGTAGGGTGTCGCCGTCTTCCGCAGGCGCCGCTTCGATCGGGCGGCAGGAGGAGGTCGCGTGGCTCACGTCGACGTCCGTGAGATGCCGGTGCTCCACGAGGAGTGCTGCAAGGGCTGCGGCAGATGTCGGGAGGCCTGCGCGCGCGCCTGCATCGCGCCCGGCACCGACATCAACGAGCTCTCCGGGCTCGTCCCCATCGTCCTGAGCCTCGACGCCTGCAACGGCTGCGGGCTGTGCGCCGAGGCGTGCCCCGAGCCGTACGGGCTCGAGATGGCGCTCCCGGGGGCGGCGCGCGAGCCCGCCGCCGTGGCGCCGCGCGCGCGCTTCGTCCCCCCGCCGGACGAGCCGGACGCGCGGGTGCCGCTGCCGCACTCGCCCCCGCTCGTCGTGAAGGGCACGCACGCGTCGGCCATCGGCGCGCTGCTCGCCGGCTGCCGCCACTTCTTCGGCTACCCGATCACGCCGTCCACCGAGGGCGCCGAGCTCATGGCGAAGCTCCTGCCCGCGCTGGGCGGCAGCTTCGTCCAGGCGCCGAGCGAGGTCGCGGCCGTCAACATGATGTACGGCGCGGCCGGCGCGGGGCGGCGGACGATGACGTTCACGTCCTCCCCCGGCTTCAGCCTGATGCTCGAGGGCGTCTCCTACCTCATCGGCGCCGAGCTCCCCGCCGTCTTCGTGAACGTGATGCGCGCCGGGCCCGGGCTCGGGAACATCGGGCCCGAGCAGTCGGACCTGAAGCTCGCCTGCCGCGGCCTCGGCCACGGGAGCACGCACGCCATCGTGCTCGCGCCGGCGACGCCGCAGGAGATGCTCGACTTCACGATGCTCGCCTTCGAGCTCGCCTTCCGCTACCGGAACCCGGTGGTGGTCGCGGCCGACGGGCACCTCGGCCAGATGACCGGCAAGGTGGAGCTGCCGCGCGCGCTCGTCCGGCCGGGGCTCCCGGGCTGGGCCGTGTCGGGCGACGGCCCGCACCGCGGGAACCTCCACTCCTCGATCCTGCTGCGCGAGGCGGACCAGGAGGCCCACAACCTCCACCTCTTCGACAAGTACGCGCGCATGACCGCCGCGGAGCAGCGCGTCGAGACCCTCCACTGCGAGGACGCCGAGACGCTCGTCGTCGCCTGCGGCACCCCGGCGCGCATGGCGTCGGGGGCGGTGGCCGCGCTCCGCGCCGAGGGCGTGCGGGTCGGGCTGTTCCGCCCGCAGACGGTCTGGCCGTTCCCGGTCGCCGCGCTCCTCCCGCTCGTCCGCCGGGCGCGCCGCATCGTCGTGGTCGAGGCGAGCGACGGGCAGCTCGAGGACGAGCTCCGGCTCGCGCTGAGCCACGCGGGCGTCGGCGGAGAGGTGCCCATCGAGCACGTGCGGCGGCACGGAGGCATCCTGCCGTCGCAGCTCGAGATCGCCGCGGGGGTACGGAAGTCCGCGGGAAGGCGGGTGACGGCGTGAGCGTCTTCTACGAGCGGTTCGAGCGGCACGATCACGCCGAGGGCATCAAGGGGCGCAGCACCCACTACTGCCCCGGCTGCGGCCACGGGCTCGTGCACCGCTACCTCGCCGAGGCCATCGAGGAGCTCGGGATCCAGGACCGGACCATCGCGGTGTCGCCGGTCGGCTGCAGCGTGTTCCTCTACTACTACCTGGACGTCGGCCACACGCAGGCGGCGCACGGCCGCGCGCCCGCGGTCGCGCTCGGCCACAAGCTCTCGAACCCGGACAGCGTGGTGGTGAGCTACCAGGGCGACGGCGACCTCGCCTCCATCGGCCTCACCGAGATCCTCCACGCCGCGCAGCTCGGCGTGCCCCTGTCGGTCGTGTTCGTGAACAACGCGATCTACGGCATGACCGGCGGTCAGACCGCGCCCACCACGCTCATGGGCCAGAAGACCACCACCTCGCCGCACGGGCGCGACCTCTCCATGGGCCTGCCGCTCAAGATGGCGGAGCTCATCGCCCAGCTCGACGGCCCGGTGTACGTGGAGCGGGTGGCGCTCTTCGACGCGAAGCAGCGGGTGCGCGCGGCGAAGGCGGTGAAGAAGGGCCTAGAGCTCCAGGCGGAGGGGAAGGGCTTCTCCTTCGTCGAGGTGCTCGCCGAGTGCCCGACGCACCTGCGCCTCTCCGCCGAGGAGGCGGAGCGCTGGGTGAAGGAGAAGATGGTCCCGGTCTTCCCGCTGGGCGTGAAGAAGGACGTCTCGGCGACCGCGAGCTTCGACGCGTGGCGCACGCCCACGTACGCGGCGGACGCGGTGCTCGAGGCGATCGACGCGCGGCAGGCGGAGGCGCCGCGCTACGCGCAGGGCTTCCCCGCCACGCCGTTCGGCGGCGACGAGCTCGGCCTCAAGTTCGCCGGCTCGGGGGGCGACGGCGCGCAGACGGCGGCGATGCTGATGGTCCACGCGGCCGTGAACGAGGGGCTCGACGCGACGCACATCCCGAGCTACGGCCCGGAGTCGCGCGGCGGCACCTCCTACGCCGACGTGCGGATCGCGCGCACGCAGGTGCTCTCCCCCGACGTGCCCTCGCCGCACGCGCTCGTCGCCTTCAACGCCCCGAGCCTCGCCAAGTTCGGGGCCACGGTCGCGCCCGGCGGGATCGCGCTCTACGACCGCTCCGTGATCCGCGAGCCGCACGCGCTCCCGCCCGGCGTCCGCGCGCTGGGCGTGCCCCTCTCCGAGATCGCGGCGGAGCTCGGCCAGCCGCTCGTGAAGAACGTGGTCGCCATCGGCGCGCTGCAGGGGGCCACCGGGCTCTTCCCCGCCGAGACCGTCCTCGCCGTCATCCGCCAGGCGCTGCAGAAGCGCCCTGCGCTCGTCGCGGTGAACGCCGAGGCGTTCGCCCGCGGCGCGCGCGCCGTCGAGCGGGGCTGGGGCAGCGCGGGCTGAGCGCGGCCG
>NZ_JALCZB010000089.1:0-18474 GCF_022690745.1 Anaeromyxobacter sp. SG64
GCCCGCCGACGCCGCCCGCGGCGCGCGCCCGCCCGCCGCGCCGCCGCGCCCGCCCGCACCGGGCGCCAAGAAGAACATCGGGTACCTGTAGCGCCGAAGGACGTCGCGTGAACTATCTCGAGTACTACGAGCTGTCGCAGGAGCCGTTCTCGAACGCGCCGGTCTCGCGCTTCTACTACTCGTCCGCCCAGCACGCGCAGGCGCTCCTGCGGCTCACGCACGCCGTCTCCGGGATGAAGGGGCTCGCCGTGCTCGTGGGCGACATCGGCGCGGGCAAGACCACGCTCGCGCGGCGGATGCTCGACGCGCTGCCGGAGGAGGAGTACGAGGCGGCGCTCCTCGTCATCATCCACTCGGGCATCACGGCGAGCTGGCTGCTCAAGCGGATCGCGCTCCAGCTCGGGGTCGAGAGTCCCGCGGACGAGAAGCTCGCGCTGCTCTCCCAGCTCTACCAGCGGCTCGTCCGGATCTACGAGCAGGGCAAGAAGGCCGTCGTCCTCATCGACGAGGCCCAGATGCTCGCCACGCGCGAGATCATGGAGGAGTTCCGCGGGCTGCTGAACCTCGAGGTCCCCGAGCGCAAGCTCCTCTCGTTCGTGTTCTTCGGGCTGCCGGAGATCGAGCAGAACCTGAAGCTCGATCCGCCGCTCGCGCAGCGCGTCGCGCTCAAGTACCGGCTCGAGCCGCTGTCGGGCGAGGCGACCGACGCGTACGTCCGGCACCGGCTGCGGCTCGCCGGGGCCCCGCGCGTGCCGTTCTCCGCGGGCGCCCTCGCGCGCATCCACGCCTACACGCGCGGCACCCCGCGCCTCATCAACACCCTGTGCGACAACGCCCTCTTCGAGGGCTTCGTGGCCCGCGCGCGAGAGCTCGACGAGCGGTTCGTCGACCGCGTCGCCCGCGACCTCGGCATCGAGGCCCCCGCGGCGGACGCCGGTCCGGTGGAACGCCCGGCGCGGCTCGACCTCGCCGAGATCGATCGCTACCTCGAGTCGCTCGAGTAGCGGCCGCGCGCTTGGTCCGGCGCGGATCGCGGTGGAGAATCGAGGCAGGTGAAGAAGCGCACCGTCGCCCTGGCGTTCCTCGCGCTCATCGTGGCCCTGGTGGGCGGCACGATCGCGGGGCTGCGCACGCGCTGGGCGGCGGATCGCATCTGCGCGCTCGCCGCCGAGCGCGTGGAGCGCACGACCGGCCTCGAGCTCGCCGTCGCGGCGTGCCGGATCCGGCCGCTCGCGCTGGAGCTCGAGGCGGAGGGCATCCGGCTCGGGCCGGCCTCGGCGCCGCTCTTCACCGCCGACGCGCTCGCCGCCCGGCTCGCGCCGATCCAGGCGCTGGGGCGCCAGCTCCACCTCGCCGAGCTGCGCCTCGTGCGTCCGCGGGTCGTGGTCCCCCCGCGCTCGCCGCGCAGCGGGGCCGGCGCCGCCGACGCCTGCCCGCCCCCGCTCCTCGCGCGCTTCGAGGTCCGGCACCTGGACGTCGAGGCGGGGGCGATAGACGTGGCGCTCGCGGGGGGCCGCCGCCTCGTCGTGGACCGCATCGACGTCCGGTCGCGCCCGCCCGCGCGCTCGCTCCGGGCGTTCGGCGCGGCGCACCGGCGCGCGCGCGTGGAGATCTCCGCGGGGCCGGCGCGCCTCACGGGGCCGGGGCGCGCCTTCGACGCCTCGTCCGTCTCCGCCGACGTGGAGGTGGCGCTCGATCTCTCGCGCCTGGTGGTGAACGGGGCGGAGGCCGACATCGGCGGGGTGCGCCTCTCCGCGCGCGGCGAGGTCCGCGACCTGTGCGACCCGTCGTTCGAGCTCACCGCGACCGCTCACGGCGGCGTCGCCGACGCGCTCGCGCTCGCGGGCGTGAACGCAGACGCGGAGGGGAGCGCCGAGGTCGTCGCGAGCGTGCGCGGCCCCGCGAGCGCGCCGGAGGTGTCCGCGACCGTCGCCTGGACGGGGGTCCGGATCGGCGCGCAGCGCGCCGGCGCCGGCCAGGCGGCGCTGCGGCTCGCCGGCGAGGAGGTCGTGTTCGACCGGATCGAGGTCCCGCTCGCCGAGGGCAGCGCCCTCGCGCGCGGCACGCTCCGCCTCGCGCGCGGCGCGCCGATCGCGGCGGAGGTCGAGCTGCGCGGGGCCGAGCTCGCGGAGGTGCTCGATCGGCTCGGCGTCCGCGATCCCTGGGTGAGCCTCAAGCTCGACGGCCGGGCGGCGGTGTCCGGCACCCTGTGGCCGCCGGCGCTCGGCGGCGAGCTCGGGGTCGACGTGCGCGACCTGCGCGCGCTCACGCGCCCGTACCGCCAGGCGAAGGGCGACCCCGGCGTCGTGGCGTTCGCGGCGGGGCGGCTCGAGTCCAAGGTCCGCGTGGATCGGGAGGGGCTGTTCTTCGACGCCGGCCGGCTCTCGGTCGGACGCGGCACGGTCAGCGCCGACGCGGCGGTCCACTTCTCGGAGGCGCGCGGCTTCTCGGTCCGCGCGCGCGGCGAGGCGGACCTCGACGCGCTCGGGCGCGTGGCAGACGTCCCCTGGGCCGGGCTCGCCCGCATGGACGCGACGATCGAAGCGGCGCCGTACGGCAACCCGCACGTGGTCGGCCGCACCCGCATCGAGCGCTTCCGCTTCCTCGACGTCGATCTCGGGAACGTCTCGTCGGACTTCCGCTACGACGACTTCCTCCTGCGCTTCTCGGGCGCCGAGGGGGCGCGGAACGTGTCGCGCTGGAAGGGCGAGGGCGTCGTGGACCTCGACCGCACGCCGGCGCACGTCGTCTCCTCGCGGTTCGAGGCGAAGGGACGGATCCGCGACCTGCTCGACGCCGTGCGCGACTGGCTCCCGCGGTCGCGCTGGATGCGCGAGGTCGTGGACGGCGACGTGGAGGTGTCCGGCACCGCGACCGGCCCCGCGGACGCGGTGGACGCCGAGTTCGAGGCCCGCTTCGGCGCCGGGACGATCTACGGCCGCCGCTACGACTCCGGGCGGGCGGAGGGCCGCATCCACAAGGGCGTCGAGACGCGCCTCGATCGCGCGGAGCTGCGCCGCGGCACCGGGGTCGCGCGCGCCACCGGCACGTGGAGCGCCCTGCCGCCGTTCCCCTGGGACGTCGACGTCTCCTTCTCCGGCGTGCCGATCGCGTCGCTCGGGCTGTCGGGCGGCACGTGGTCCGGCACCGTCGCCGGGACCGCGACGCTGGAGGGCTCCGTGGACCGGCCGCGCGTGCGCTTCGCGGCGAACGGCGACGCGGTGCACGCGGAGGGGTTCGGCCTCGGGACGGTGCAGGTGGGCGGGACGCTCGAGGGCGAGCGGCTCGTCGTGACGGGCGGCGCCGAGGGCGTCTCGTTCGAGGGAGAGGCGACGCTCTCGGGACGCATGCCGTTCCGTGCGCGCGCGCGGCTCGCGATGCACGACGTGACGCGGCTGCTCCCCGACGGCGCGCCGGCGGGCTTCCGCGCCCGCGTCGCGGGGGAGGGGACCGCGGAGGGCGAGCTCGCGGACCTGTCGCTCGCGCGCGCGCGCGTGCGGCTCGACGAGGTCCAGGCCGGGTACGCGGACTTCCGCGTGCAGTCGGCCGGCCCGGCGGTGCTGGACCTCGACCGCGGCCGGGTCGAGGTGCAGGGGCTCGTCCTGCGCGGGACGAACACCGAGCTCGCGCTCTCCGGCGCGCGCGCGGCCTCGGGTCAGCTCGACGTCTCCGCGCGCGGCAACCTCGATCTGCGCCTCCTCGGCGGGCTCACGCCCGCGCTGCGCCGTCCCGCGGGGCGGCTGACGCTCGAGGCGCACGTGGCCGGCACCGCCGAGGAGCCGGTCCTGGTCGGCGCCGGACGCGTCGAGGACGCCGGGTTCGAGCTGCGCGAGATGACGCTCGCCTTCTCGGGCCTGCGCGGCGATCTCGCCTTCTCGCAGAACCGCATCCTGTTCGACGGGCTCGAGGCCGCGGTGAACGGCGGCCGCGCCCGGCTCGAGGGCGAGGTGCAGCTCTCGTCCTTCCGCCCGTCACGCCTCCGGGTCGAGGCGAAGCTCGACGAGATCCCGCTCGCCGTCCCGGCGTACCTCCCGGTCACCCTCTCCGGCCGGCTGGAGGCGACGGGCTCCCCGGACGCGACCACGCTCACCGGGCGCGTCCACGTCCTGCGCGCGCGCTACACCGCCGACGTCGACCTCGAGCGAAGCCTGCTCGAGGTGCGCCGGCGCGCGGTCGCGCCGCCCCGCGCCTACGATCGCGCGGGCGAGTGGCTCCGGTTCGACGTGCAGGTCGCGGTCGACGGCGACGCGCGGATCGACAACGACCTCGTGCGTGGCGCCCTCTCCGGCGAGCTGACCCTCACCGGCTCCCTCGCGGCCCCCGGCCTCGTCGGCACGCTCTCGATGGCCGAGGGGAGCCGCGCGATGTTCCGCGGCAACGAGTTCCAGCTCACGCACGCCATCCTGGAGCTCACCGACCGGAACCGGGTCGCGCTCGCGCTCGACGTGCACGGTGAGTCGCAGGTGCGGGACTACCAGGTCTTCATGCACGTCTTCGGGCCGATGAGCGACCCGCAGATCACGCTCACGAGCGCGCCCGCGCTCGCGCAGCCGGACATCATCACGCTCCTCTCGCTCGGGTTCACCCGGCGCGACGCGGCGGCGGGCGCCGGCGTGGGCGGCGTCGCCACCGCGGCGGCGGCGCAGGCGCTCTTCTCGGCGTCCGGGCTGGACGAGCAGGTGAAGCGCTTCCTGCCGCGCACCGGCGTCATGCGCGATCTGTCGGTCCGGATCACGAGCGCGTACTCGGAGGGGAGCGGCCAGGTCGAGCCGCGCGCGGAGTTCGAGTCGTGGTTCCTGCGCGACAAGCTGCGGCTCCGCTACCAGGCGCCGCTCGCCGGCGCGCGGGGGCAGAAGGCGCAGGCGGAGCTCCGGCTCGGCGATCACACCGCGGTGCAGTACCAGTGGGACAACGACAACCCCGACGTGGCCACCGGCGATCACGGGGTGGACCTGAAGCTGCGCTGGGAATGGACGGATCAGAAGTGACGGTCCGCGTCGATCCCTGCTCGCTGCGCCGCCTCGCGTGCCTGCTCGCGGCCGTGCTCGCCTGCGCGGCGCTCCCCGCCGCGGCCGCGCCCCCTCCAGCGCCGGCGGACGTGTCCTCGCCGCCGCGCGTGGTCGGCGTCGAGCTGCGGGTGCCCGAGACGGAGGACCGCGTCGCGCTCGCCGCGTTCGTGGACGTGCGGCCGGGGGAGGCGCTCTCCACTCGCGCGCTGCGCCGCACCGTGCAGCGCCTCTACCAGACCGGCCGGTTCCGCGACGTGGTGATCCGCGCCACCCCGGCGGCGCCGCCACCGAACCAGCACGGCGAGTGGGTGTCGCTGGTCATCGAGGCCCTCCCGGTCCGGATGCTCGCGACACTCGAGGTGCGGATCGAGGGGCCCGCGGTGCTCGACGCCGCCGGCGTGCGCGCCGCGGCGCGGCTCCCCACCGGCGAGCCGTTCGACGCCTCCGACCTCGACGCGGCCGCCGCGCGGGTCCGAACCCTGCTCGCGCGCCGCGGGTACCCCGAGGCGGCGGTGGAGGCGAGCGCGCTCCGCGACGACGCGGCGCTGCTCCGCGTCGCGGCGGGGGAGCCCGTGCGGATCCGCTCGGTGCGGCTCTCTGGGTCCGGCGAGGCGCCGCGCCTCACCTCCGCGCTCCGCTCGCGCGCCGGGGCGGTGCTGGATCGGGACGTCCTCGAAGCGGACGTCCGCGCCGCGCGCGCCTCCCTGTACGAGGGCGGATACCGGCGCGCTCGCGTCGGCACCCCCGTCGTGCGGGTCGAGGGCCGGCTCGCGGACGTGGAGCTCCCGGTCGACGCCGGGCCCAGGCTCGCCTTCGTCTTCCGCGGCAACCAGGAGATCGCCTCGCAGGTGCTCGCGAGGCAGCTCGCGTTCGAGGACGGCCAGCCGGTGGACGCGCCGGCCATCGCCGCCGCGGCCGACCGCATCCGGGCGTTCTACCGCCAGCGCGGGTTCGCGGGCGCGCGGGTCGAGCCGGAGGAGACCCGCCACGGTCGCCTCGCCGCGGTGGTCTTCCACGTCGAGGAGGGGCGCCGCTACCGGCTCCGGGAGGTCCGGCTCGACGGGGTGGAGCAGCGCGACGCCGCCACGCTGCGCGCGCAGCTCGCCGCGATCCTCGACGAGGAGGGCGGCAAGCGAGACGAGACGGAGGCCGACCGCGGGCGCGCGCTGCTCGTGTCGATCCCGGGCGTGCGGCCGCCGCGCGCCCCGCCCGCCGCGCTCGCGCCGAGCGAGGTGTGGGACGAGGCGTCCTGGGCGCGCGCCGCCGAGCGGATCGTGGACGACTACCGCGCCGACGGGTGGCTCGAGGCGGTCTACCTCGGCGCCTCCGTGTCGCTCGACGCCCGCGAGCGCGTGGCGGACGTGACGGTCCGGCTGCGCGAGGGCCCGCGCACGCACGTCGAGGCGATCTCGTTCGAGGGGAACCGGATCGTGTCGCTCGCCGAGCTCGCGCGCGAATCGCGCCTCGCGCCCGGCGATCCGCTCGTCTTCGAGCGGATCGAGGAGACGCGCGCCGCGATCCTCCGCCGCTACCTCGCGCGCGGTCACCTCTACGCCCGGCTCGACGCGCGCGAGGAGCTCGACCCCGAGCGTCACACGGTGGCGATCCGCTTCGTGGTGGACGAGGGGCCGCAGGTGCGCATCGGGCGCGTGCTGCTCTCGGGGAACCGGCGCACCCGCGACGACGTGGTCCGCGGCGCGCTCGCGTTCGCGGAGGGCGACGTCTACGACCCGGAGCGGATCGCGAAGAGCCAGGCGGCGCTCCTGCGGCTCGGCGTGTTCCGCTCGGTGTCCATCCGCGTGCAGGAGCCGGAGGCGCCGCACGCGACGAAGGACCTCGCCGTCGAGCTCGCCGAGCGGCCGTGGGCGACGCTGTCGCAGGGCGTCGGGTTCTCCATCGCGGACGGGCCGCGCGCGTTCGTGGAGTACGGCGAGCCGAACATCCTCGGCCGCGCGCTCGAGCTGGGCGCGCGCGCGAAGGTGAACTACCCGCTCGAGACGCCCTGGGTCGAGCGGCCGGACCTCGCGGGCAAGGCGCCCTCGGATCGCGTGGAGGGGCGGGCGGAGGTCGGGCTGCGCACCCCGACCCTCGCCTTCCTGCCCATCCCCGCGAGCGTCCGCACGAACGTCATCGGCGAGATGCTGCACCGCAAGGCCTACGCGCTCCGCCGCGCCTCGGCGATCGCCGGCGTGGACGCGGGGCTCACCTCCCGGCTGTCGGCCTCGCTCCAGTACGAGATCGAGGTGGACCGCATCGACCGCACGAACGCGGTCGGCTACCTCACCCAGGCGGACCTCGAGCGGCTGCGGTTCGACGAGGGGATCACCACGCTCCACGCGCTCCGGCCGTCGATCTCGATCGACCACCGCGACAACTCCGCCCACCCGCACTCCGGCTGGGCGGCCTCCGGCGCGCTCGAGTACGCCCGCTCCCTCGGCGCCGAGCGCGAGGGCCCGGACGACCGCGCCCTCTTCGGCGTGCTCCCCGCGAGCGGGATCCACACGAACATGCTGAAGCTCTCGGCGTCGTCGTCCGGCTACCTGCCGGTGGGGCGCGGCAGCGTGGTCGCGCTCTCCCTGCGCGGCGGCCGCGTGTTCCCGCTCGACCGCCGCTCGCAGACCATCATCCCGCGCCGCTTCTTCCTCGGCGGCGCGTCGTCGATGCGCGGCTACGGCGAGGAGGAGATGATCCCCGAGGACGTCCGCAGCGACCTCTCCGCCGAGGCGCGCCACTGCGCGACGAGCCCGACGAAGGTGGGCTGCACGGACCGCGGCAGCCGCATCGCCGCCGGTGACCGGCCGGTGTCCGAGGGCGGCGAGGCCTTCCTGCTCGCCAAGACCGAGCTGCGCATCCCCCTGCGCCGGAGCCTCGAGGCGGGCCTCTTCTTCGACCTCGGCAACCTGTGGCTCGACCCGATGCGCTACCGGCTCGTGGACCTGCGCGCCAACGCCGGCGTGGGCCTGCGGTTCGTGACGCCCATCGGCCCCGCCGCGCTCGACCTCGGGTTCAACCTCGACCCCGACCGCGCCGTGAACGAGCGGATCTTCGCCCCGCACTTCACGATCGGGTTGTTCTGAGCTGCCCGGCCGCCTCGGCGCTGCGCGAAGCTCGCCGAAGGACGGAGCGCCTTCGGGGTGAGGCTCCGCGCGAAGCGCGCGGAGAGGCCCCCGGCGACGGCGGTCAGCCGTCGACGGACGGGGGCGCAGCCCCCGCGTGATCTCAGTCAGCGCGGAAACCGCGCCATCACCTCGTCGAACGTCTCGAACACGTCGTGCCGGATCCCGCGCTCCGCGCAGTAGCGCACGAGGCTGGACCCGGCGCGGGCGAAGACGTGATCGGCGGCGTCGGCCGCGTGGCGGTCGCCGGTGCCGTCGCCGCAGAGGACGACCTTGTTGCCCGCGCGCTGCAGCTCGCGGACGACGTCGCCCTTGCAGAACCCGCAGAAACCGCAGTCCGCGCCGTGGAACTGGACCGAGAGCCCCGCGGGCGAGAGCTCGGCGCGGTTGGCGCGGACCTCCACGTGCGCGCGCAGCGCGGGCGGGAGCCGCTCGAGCACCGGCTCGATGTAGGCGTCGAGGCCCGAGGAGACGACCAGGAAGGGCCGGCCGCTCGCCCGACAGGCCTCGACGAGCGCCTCGAAGCCGGGCCGCAGCACCGCCCGCTCGCGCGCGAACGCGGCGATCTCGCCGCGGGAGGCCGTGATCGGCGCGAACACCTTCGCGAGCAGCACGCTGAAGGGGAACTCGCCGCGCTGGTAGTCCGCCGCGGCGGCGCGGTAGTTGGCCTCCCCCGCGAACCGGTAGGCGACGAGATCGCCGAGGTCCTCGGTCAGGGCGGTGCCGTCGAAGTCGCAGACGATGGCCCAGGGCGCTCGCATCGGGGCCGACGTTCTACTCCGGCCGCACGGCGATTGCCATCACCCCGAACCCGGAGAGCACCGGCCACGCGCGCGCCTCGGCGAACCCGGCGCGCGCGAGGAGCGCCGGGAGGCTCGCCTCGTCGTAGCGGCGGTGGAGCCGGGACATGCTGCGCCAGAGCGCCATCGCGAGGCCGTTGCGGGGGCTCGCCCGCAGCGCCTCGCGGAGCCGGGCGCGCCCGTCCCGCGGCTCGAGGAACGCGATGTGGCCGCCGGGCCGCACCGCGCGGCGCACCTCCCGGAGCGCCGCGGCCGGATCGTCGAGGAGGTAGAGGAAGCTGTGGCCGGTGGCGGCGTCGAAGGCGCCGTCGCGGACGGGGAGGGCGAGGGCGTCGCCGCGGACGAGCGGCAGCGCCACCCGCGCCGCGCGGGCGTGGCGCGCGGCGCGCCGCAGCATCGGCGCGGAGGTGTCGAGCCCCACGTGCCGGCGCGCGGGATCGGCGCGCGCCATCTCGAGCGCGCTGGTGCCGGGCCCGACGCCGAGGTCGAGGACGCGCGGCCCGCCGACGAGCTCGGCCATCGCGCGGCAGTCGCGGCGCCACGCCTCCTGGTCGGTGAGGAGCTCGTAGATCGCCGCGGCGCGCCCGAACGCGAACGCCGCGTAGACGCGGCCGGCGCGGGCGCGCAGGCGGTTCATGCCGGGCCGACGCGGTCGTGGAGGAGGCCC
The DNA here is from genome assembly GCF_022690745.1 of Anaeromyxobacter sp. SG64. Classification (NCBI taxonomy): domain Bacteria; kingdom Pseudomonadati; phylum Myxococcota; class Myxococcia; order Myxococcales; family Anaeromyxobacteraceae; genus Anaeromyxobacter; species Anaeromyxobacter sp. SG64. The sequence goes on from NZ_JALCZB010000089.1 coordinate 9,593, forward strand.
CAGCGGACCCCGCGGTCCGAGACCGTCAGCCGCTCGAAGCCCGCCGCGCGCATCGCCTCGACCACGATGACCGCGCCGGCGAGGATCACGTCGGCCCGCTTCGGCTCCATCCCGGGCAGCGCCGCCCGCGCGCGCACCGTCAGCGCGGCGAGCCGGGCGAGGAGCGCGTCGGCCGCGGCGAGGGTGAGGATGGCGCCGTGCACCCGCTCCGCGTCGTAGGCGGGCAGCGCCTGCTCGACGGCGGCGAGGGTCGTGACGGTGCCGGCCACGCCGACGAGGCGCGCCGGCCCGAGCCCCGCGATCATCTCCCGGAGGGGGCCGAGCGCCTCCCGCGCCGCGTCCCGCAGCACGGCGAGCTCCGCGCTCGACGGCGGGTCGCCCCGCACGTGCCGCTCCGTGAGCCGCACCGCGCCGACCTGCAGGCTCGTGCGCGCGCGCGGGGCGGGACCTTCGCCCACCGTGAATTCGGTCGACCCGCCGCCCACGTCGAGCACGGCGAGCGGGCCCGCGCCGCCGAAGTCGCGCCACGCGCTCGCGTAGACGAGCCGCGCCTCCTCGTCGCCCGAGATCACCTCCGGCACGAGCCCCGCCGCCGCGCGCGCCGCCGCGAAGAACTCCGCCCCGTTGGACGCGTCGCGCGCCGCGCTCGTCGCCACGCAGGCGACGATCTCGGCGCCGAGCGCGCGGGCCTCGGCGGCGTAGGCGGCGAGCGCCGCGACCGTCTCGCGGATGCCTGCCGCGTCGAGCCGCCCGCTCGCGTCCACGCCGCGCCCGAGCCGCGTGATCTCCGCGCGCTCGACGACCGGCGCGAGCGTCGCGCCGCGCCGCTCGGCCACGGTGAGGAGCACCGTGTTCGTCCCGACGTCGATCGCCGCGAACCGCTCGGTCAAGGCGTCCCCCCTGGACGACGGCTCGCGCCTCCGCGGTCGTCCCCGCGGGCTTGCGGGGCCGGGCTACTCGGCGAGCGGGCCCCAGGCCGGCGCGGAGAGCTCCCCGCCGCCGCCGGCGGAGATCACGGTCTGCTTCTCGCCGCGCGCGTCGGACACGACGAGCTGGAACCCGGCGCCGGCGCGATCGGTCTTGATCGCCAGCAGCCGCCCGTTGGGCGCCCAGGTCGGCTCCTCGTTCGTGCGCCCCTGGTCCTGCGTCACGCGCTGGATCTTGCCGTTGTCGGGCGAGACGACGAACACGTCGAACACCTTGCGCTCGTCGCGCGCGGTGAACGCGATGGCGTCACCGCGCGGGCTCCAGGCCGGCGTCTGGTTGTAGTTCCCCTGGAAGGTGAGCCGCTTCGGGCTCGAGCCGTCCGCGCCCATCAGGTAGATCTGCGGCGTGCCGCTCCGGTCGGAGACGAACGCGAGCCGCTTGCCGTCCGGGGACCAGGAGGGCGAGAGGTCGAGGGCGGCCTCGCGCGTGAGCCGCCGCGCGCCGGAGCCGTCCGCGTTCATCACCCACACGTCGCTGTTCGCGCGATCCGTGATGGTGAAGGCGATCTCCCTGCCGTCCGGCGAGTAGACCCCGCCGTAGGCGTTCGGGATGGCGGCGAGGCGCCGGAAGCCCTTGTCGGCGAGCGTGTAGAGCCACAGCTCGGGGCGGCCGTTGCGGTAGCTCGTGAGGAGCACCGCGCCGCCGTCCGGGCGCCACGCGGGCGCGAGGAGGATGGTGCGCTCGGAGAGGAGGACGCGCGGGTTCTTGCCGTCCGCGTCGAGCATCACGAGCTCGTAGGCCCCGCGGATCTTGCGGATCGCCACGAGCTTCGTCGAGAAGACCCCCGGCTCGCGCGTGTAGTAGCGGACGATCTCGTCGGAGATGCGGTGGGCGAGCCCGCGCGGATCGGACGCCTGCGCGCTGACGCGCTTCACCAGCACCTCGCGCCCGGCGCGCACCTCGTACAGGTGGAGCTCGCCCTCGAGCGTGCCCGCCACCTGACGCATGCGCGCCTTCACGAGCCCCTCCGCGCCGACGTCCGTCCAGCGCGCGAAGCGGATCGTCGGGGCGGCCCAGCCCTCCGAGGGATCGGCGAGGAAGCCGCGCGGGTCGAGCACGTCGAAGAGGCCGGAGAGGGTGAGGTCGCCCCGGACCACCTCCGTCACCTCGCCGGCGCGGGCGTCGCCGCCCTCGCCCTGGAACTGCGCCACGGCGATGGGGAGCGGCTGGAAGTTGGGCGAGCCGATGGTGAGGGTCGGGCGCTCCTGGGCGAGCGCGGGCAGCGCGGCCGCGAGGGCGGCGAGCGCGAGGGTGCGTGTGAGGGTCATGGGGGCAGTCATCACAAGGTGAACTTCACCGGCTGGCCGGAGCGGCGATAGGACTCACGCGATGCGGCGGGGGGCGGAGGGAAGCGCGTCTTGCGGAGCGTCCGCTCGAGGGCGGCGTCGAAGGCGGAGTTGCCGGACGGCGTCTGGACCTGCCATCGGCCGATTCGTCCGTCGGGCTCGATGAAGATGACGACGATCGCGAAGAGGTGCATCCGCTCGCGCTCGGAGATCGTCGACGGCACGTCGTAGTTCGCGTGCAGCTCGCGGACGATCGACGCGAGGTACAGGTCGCCCTCCTCTCCCTCCTCGGAGTCGCCGAGGGGATCCCCGTCGGGATCGCCGTACTGCGGCTCCGCCTTCGCCGCGGACGCGCGCACCTTCGAGAGCACCGACGCGAGCGAGTTGCTGGTCGCCTTGCCCGGGTTCGGGCTCTGCGCCTTCGGCGGCGCGGGCTTCGGCTCGGCCTTCGCGATGGCGACGGAGGGGGCGGCGGGCGCCGGCGGCGCGGGGGCGGCGACCGGCGTCGGGGCGGCCTCCGCGGGCGCGGGAGGCGGCGGGGCCTCCTTGCGCGGGAGGTACTCCTGCGGCTTCTTCGGGCCCATCCGGACGAGCTTCGCGACGATCGGCTTCTGCTGGAGGTCGATCGTGGGCGGCGGTACGCGCACGACCACCCAGACGATGAGCGCCGCGTGCACGGCCACGGAGAAGGTCGTCGCGGGCCAGAGCCGGTCCTTCCGGCGGAGCGCGGTCGTGACCGGGATCGCCGCCATCTACCGCCGGCCCTCCTGCCTCGCCTCGCGCACCTTGTCCGCGGCGGGGTTGGTGATCATGCCGACGTTGGTGATGCCCGCGCGCTGGACGGTGGCCATGACGTCGACGACGAAGCCGTAGGGCAGCGTCTTGTCGGCCATGAGGTAGAGCTCGCGGTCCTTCATGGCGCGGGCGTTCGCGCGCAGCTTGTCCTCGAGCGACTCGAACGGGATGCGCGCCGCGTCCTCGCTCGAGCCGAGGTACAGCGAGTGATCGGACTTGATCGAGAGGACGAGCTTCTGGTCCTCCGCCTCGACGGCCTTGGCGCGCGCCTCGGGGAGGCTCACCTCGACGCCCTGCTGGATGAGGGGCGCGGTGACCATGAAGATGATGAGGAGCACGAGCATCACGTCGACGAGCGGCGTGACGTTGATCTCGGTGAGGGTCTGGCGGCCGGAGCCGCCGCTCGACGCAGCCACGGGCGTTGGCTCCTAGCTGAAGAAGTGACGCCGGACGATGTTGAGGAAGTCGTTCGAGAAGTTCGTCATCTCGCTGTCGAGGACGCGGATCTTCGACACGAAGTAGTTGTACGCCACGACCGCGGGGATGGCCGCGAAGAGGCCCACCGCCGTGGCGATGAGCGCCTCGGAGATCGGCTTCGCGACGGTGGCGAGGTTTGCGTTCCCGGCCTGGTAGATGTCGTGGAAGGCGCGCATGATCCCCCACACCGTGCCGAACAGGCCGACGAACGGCGCCGCGCTCGCCGTGGTGCCGAGGAACGGGACCTGCGCCTCGAGGTGGGTCACCTCGGACGCGGCGGCGCGCTTCAGCGCGCGCTCGACGTTCTCGATCCCGCCGAGCTCGTCGCTCATGTTCACCTCGCCGCCGGCCTCCTTCTTCTGCGCCGTGACCTTCGAGAGCTCGACGTAGCCGGCGCGGAACACCTGGCTGATCGGGGAGGCGGAGAGGGACTCGGCCGCCTGGTAGATCGCGTCGAGGCGCTTCGACTGCCAGAAGGTCTCGAGGAACTTCACGGACTCGTCCTGCGCGCGCCGGATCTGGAGCCACTTCTTGACGATGATGGCCCAGGACACGGCGGACGCGCCGAGCAGCAGGAGGAGCACTCCGATCCCGATGGGGCCGGAGTTCTTGGCGATCTCGAAGTAGTCGAGACCGTCGCCGCCGGCGGCGGCGAGAGGGGCGGGCAGGGGCAGGATGAGGTTCGTCATGAGCACCGATAGAGTGGTCGCTTGTTTAGCACGGGCGAGCCCCGCAAGAAGGAAACGCCCCAGCGAGCGAATTCTGCCCCGTTCGTGCGCCTACATGTCGGGTCAGGGGAGTGTGAGGACCTGTCACGGCGTCGCCCCCTGGCAACCCGTCCGCGGGGGGCACGATTGCATGAAATCGCGCCCCCGCGCGTCCGCATCGCGTGGCACATCGGTTGCTCGGTCTCTCGCTCGACTGCCTCGCGCGACCTCGCCCGGAGAATGACATGAGACGCCTCGCCCTGATCCTCGCCACCGCCGTCGTCGCCTCCGGCTGCATCGTCGGCGACGACAACCACCGCACCCTCCCCCCCAGCGGAGTGGGGTCCGCGATCGTCTACTGGGACTTCCTGAGGAACACGCAGGGGGGCACCGTGCTGTACGACGACGCGACCCTCACGCACACCGGGACCGGCGCGTGCGCGCAGTCGGCGGTCGAGGTCGTCACCATCGACGCCGCCGGGCTCCCGCAGTTCGTCGTCGACTGCGTGTACCAGGGCGTGCAGGGTGCGACGCTGGACGGGCTGCCCGCCGGCTCGCCGTCCGCCCGCATCCGGGGCTGGCGCGGCAACTACGCCGTCTACGAGACCACGGTCGCGCTGCACGTGATCGCGGGCGCGGAGACGGATCAGGGCATCGTCGACCTGGACGCGGTGCGCGCGCCGATGGACCTCTTCGCGTACCTCGCGCTGGGTCCCGCGCAGGCGCCGACGGACTACCGCAGCTGCGCCGAGGCCGGGTGGCCGAACGTCTCGTACGAGGTGCGCGACTCGTACGGCACGCGCGTCGACGCGAACGTGGTGGGCTGCTCCGATCCGCTCCCGACCACGGTCTTCGCCGGTGATCTGGACCTCGACAACTACACCGTCCGGATGCAGGGCATCGCCACGCAGGGGCCGAGCAGCGGCCAGGTGGTGCTCGACTCCTGCACCGTCCCGTTCGATCACTTCGCCGCGCAGATCGGCGACGCGGGCTTCGCGCCGACGCTCGTGACGCCGCCGCCGAGCTGCCCGTAGCTCGCGCGCACGGCTTCCGCGAGGCGCGGGCCCTCGAGGCCCGCGCTTCGCATTTTTCGGGGAACGAGTAGACTCCGCGCCGTGTCACGCATCGGCATCTTCGACTCGGGGGTCGGCGGCCTCACCGTCCAGCGCGCCATCCTCGAGGCGCTCCCCTCGGTAGACACCGTGTACCTGGGCGACACCGCCCGCGTGCCCTACGGCACGAAGTCCGCCGACACGGTCACGCAGTACTCGCTCAGGAACGCCCGCGTGCTCGCCCGCCGCGGGATCGATCTGCTCGTGGTCGCCTGCAACACCGCCTCGGCCGTCGCGCTCCCCGCGCTGCGCGCGGAGCTCGCCGTCCCCGTGCTCGGGGTGGTGGAGCCCGGCGTCCGCGCCGCGATCCGCGCCTCGCGCGGCGGCCGCATCGGCGTAATCGGGACGCAGGGCACCGTCTCGAGCGGCGCGTACCAGGCGGCGCTCCGCGCGGCGCGGCCCGACGCGGAGGTCGTCGCCCGGGCCTGCCCGCTCTTCGTGCCGCTCGCGGAGGAGGGCTGGACCGATCCCGACGATCCGGTCGTGCGCGGCGTCGTCGCCCGGTACCTCGCGCCGCTCCGCGACGAGCGCGTCGACACGCTCGTCCTCGGCTGCACGCACTACCCGCTGCTCCGCGCGGCGATCGCCCGCGAGCTCCCCGAGCTCGCGCTCGTCGACAGCGCCGACGCCATCGCAGCGGAGGTCCGGGCGCGCCTCGGAGACGAGGGCGGCCGCCAGGGCGCGCACGCGTTCCTCGTCACCGACGCGCCGGAGAAGTTCCTCGCGGTGGCGGGGCGGTTCCTGGGCCGGACCGTCACGTCGGCGGAGCACGTGGATGTCTAGCGGGGACCCCGCCCCAGCCGCGGAGCTGCCGGGGCCCACCCCTGCTCGCCGGGGCGAGTACCCCGCGCGTTCGCATTCGCGGGATCGCGCGTACCCTGAGTTTTGACGCGGGTTTCCGCCCGGCCGTCGGCTTGATGGCGCGTGCGCGCGGCGGTAGTCTCGGAGCCTCGAATGGCCGGCGACGCGAAGAAGATGGTGGTTGGCTTCAACCACAACATCAAGCACAAGGGGAAGCCGTACCACATCCAGACCGAGGACTCCGGCCTCGACAACCCGCACATCATCACGCACCTGTTCGTGGGCGGGAACATCCTCGCCTCGAAGAAGACCTCCTACGCGGACATCGTCGGGGCGGACAACCTCGCCCAGGTGGTGCGCGAGCTCATGGAGGAGCAGCACAAGGAGATGCTGCGGAACCTCGTGAACGGCGTGTACGACGACATCGACGCCGTCTACAGCGCGCAGGCGCAGGCGTTCCAGCCCGGCCAGATCCAGGCGGAGCGCGCGCCCGCGGTGAAGCTCCGCGAGGGCGTCGCGCTGCCGCGCCCGCCCGCTGCGCGGTCGCTCCCTCCCGAGGTGGTCGCCGCCCGCGATGCGCCCGTCCCGGCGCTCCGCGGCGACGGCGCCGAGACGCTCTTCGGCGAGGACCTCGTCAGCGAGAAGAGCCTCGACGAGGTCATCCTCTCGTACCTCGCCGACGACCTCGGCGATCGCAAGTGATCCGGCGAAGGCATGCGCATGATGTCGAAGCTTTCGGCGAGCGAAGCGAGCCCGCCGGGGCGACACCGCGTCAGCGGCGTAGCCGCCCGCGGTGTCGCACGGGACCCGGCGAGCCGGGGTGGGGCCCCGACGAGCTTCGCACGGCGGGGCGGGGGCGCAGCCCCCGTTAGATCATGATCCAGCTCTTTCACGTCACCAAGGAGTACCCGGGCGACGGCCCGGCGCTCCAGGACGTGTCGCTCGAGATCGACAAGGGGGAGTTCGTCTTCCTCACCGGCGCCTCGGGCGCCGGCAAGTCGACGCTCCTCAAGCTCATCTTCTGCGACGAGCCCGCCACCGCCGGGCAGCTCCTCCTCTTCGGCAAGAACGTGGCGAAGATCTCCGCCTCCGCGATCCCCTTCGTGCGGCGCAACATCGGGGTGGTCTTCCAGGACTTCAAGCTCCTCGCGAACCGCACCGTCGCCGAGAACGTGGCGCTGCCGCTCGAGGTGCGGGGGCTCGCGCAGAAGGAGATCCGCCGCAAGGTGCGCGGGCTCCTGCGCTCGGTCGGCCTCGAGCACCGCGCCGACAAGTTCCCGCCCTCGCTCTCCGGCGGCGAGCAGCAGCGGGTCGCGGTGGCGCGCGCGCTCGCGCCGGACCCGGCGCTCCTCCTCGCGGACGAGCCGACGGGCAACCTCGATCCGGAGCGCACGCTCGAGGTGATGGACCTGCTCTACGGCGCGAACGCGCGCGGCACCACCGTGGTGGTGGCCACCCACGACCGCTCGCTGCTCGAGCGCTACAAGAAGCGCGTCGTGGTGCTCCAGGCGGGCCGCCTCCTCTCCGACGGCGACTCCGTCCGCCGCGCCGTCTCCTGACATGGCCCTCCGCCCGCTCCGCGCCGCGCGCCGCGCGCTCGAGTCCATGGCCCGCGGGCCGTACGTCGCGCTGGTGGGGGCGGCCACCGTCTTCGTGGCGGTGTTCGCGACCGGGCTGTTCGCCGGCGCGCTCGGCGGCGCCGAGCGGCTCCTCGCCGCGTGGGCGGGCGAGGTGCGCGTCTCGGTGTACCTCGCGCCGGGCGCGGATCTCGAGCGCGCCCGGGCGGCCGCCGCCGCGCTCGCGCCGGGGCGGCGGGTCGAGGCGGTGCCCTCCGAGGTCGCGCTCTCGCGGCTCGCGGACTCGCTCGGCGAGCAGGCGCACGTGCTCGAGGGCGTCGGCCCTGGCGCGCTGCCGGACGCGGTGGAGATCGAGGCGCCCGGGCTGTCGCTCGAGGGCGCCCGCGAGCTCGCGGCGCGGCTCCGCTCGGTGCCCGGCGCCGACGACGTGGACTACGGCACCGCCTGGCTCGAGGGCGTCGAGCGCTTCGTCTCTCGCGCGCGGACCGCGGCCGTCTTCCTGTTCGGCGCGCTGGCGCTCGCCACCGCGATCCTGGTCTCGAACACGCTCCGGCTCGCGGTGTTCGCCCGCCGCGAGGAGATCGAGATCATGAAGCTCGTCGGCGCCACGGACGCGTTCGTCGCCACGCCGTTCCTCCTCGAGGGCCTGCTGCAGGGGCTCCTCGGCGCGGGGGCGGCGGTGCTCGCGCTCGCGGGGGTCCACGGGCTGCTCGTGCCGCGCCTCGCCGCCGCCGTGTCGGCGGCGCGCGCGCTCACGCTCGCCGACACGCTGCCGCCGGCGCTCGTCGTCGCCCTCGTCGGCGGCGGGGCGGGGATCGGCCTCCTCGGGAGCGCCCTCTCCGTCGCCCGCGCCCTGCGGCGGACCTGACCCGTGCCCGCCGCGCTCGCCCTCGCGCTCGCGCTCGCGCTCGCCGCCGCGGATCCCCGGGCCCAGCTCTCCGCGCTCGAGGCCCGGCGGCGCGCGGAGGAGACCGCGGCGCGCCTCCTCGCGCAGCAGGAGCGCTCGGTCCTCGACACCCTGGGGGAGGCGGAGACGGCGCTCGCGCCGGAGGCGCCCGAGCCGACGCAGGCGCTCGACCTCGCCGCGGCCGCGCCCGAGGGCGACGCCGCGAGCGAGCTGCCCGCCCTCGAGCTCGAGCC
>NZ_JALCZB010000009.1:0-95756 GCF_022690745.1 Anaeromyxobacter sp. SG64
CAGGAGCTCGAGCGCGAGCGCGACGCGCGCGCCGTCGGCGGGCGGGGCCGCGTCGGCCTGGGCCGGCGGGGCGTCCTGCCCGGCAGGTGCGTCCCGCGGCGCGGGCGCGCGCGCCGCCGCGGCGAACCGGGCGACGCGCTCCGAGGCGTCCTGGATGGCCTGCACCCACGCCGTCCGCGCGTCGGGCGGGGGCGTCGGCGCCGGGAGCTCCTCCTGCGTCAGGGCGGGCGCGAGCCCGCGCTCGTCGGCGCCCCGGGACTGGTAGTAGAAGGTCCCGTGCGACTGCCGCAGGTGGTAGTCGGTCGAGACGCCGCGCAGCGTCTCGGCGTGGCCGAGGAAGAGATAGCCGCCGGGCACGAGCGCGCCGGCGATCCGCGCGACCACGCGCCGGAACACCTCGGGCGAGAAGTACATGACGACGTTCCGGCAGAAGACGACGTCCCAGCTCCCGGGCGCCCACAGCTCGGGATCCTCGTCGACGAGGTTCCGCTCCTCGAACGTGACGAGGGCCCGCACGTCGTCGACCACTCGGAAGTCGCGGCCCTCCGGGCGGAAGAAGCGGGCGCGCAGCGCGGGCGACGTCTGCCGCAGCGACCAGGCCGAGTAGCGCGCCTCGCGCGCCCGGGCGATCGCGGCCGGGTTGACGTCGATCCCGTGCACGCGCACGTCCCAGGACGCGAGCTGCGGAGTCGCGCGGACGAGCATGGCGAGCGTGTACGGCTCCTCGCCCGAGGCGCACCCGGCGGACAGGAGCCGGAGCCGGCGGTCGACGCCGCGCCGGCTCACCCGGTCCGGCAGCACCGCGCCCGTGAACGCCTCCATGTCGTTGGTGTTCCGGAAGAAGTAGGTCTCGCCGACCGTGAGCCGCTCGGCCAGGGCCCGGACCTCGTCGCCGCTCGCGTCCGTCGAGAGCCGCGCGACGTACGCGTCGATGGACCGGACCCCGGTCGCCTCGGCCCGCTCGCCCGCGACCTGCGCGAGGAGGTCCAGCTTGTCGTCGTCGAACCGCAGCCCGAGCCGGGCGCCCAGCGCGCGGCGGAAGCGCTCCACCTGATCCGGGCGGGCCGGGCCGATCACGCGACGTCCTCCTGCCCGGTGATGGCGCGCCACGCGCCGTCCGGCACGATCCGCGCCGCGCGCAGGAGGACGAGCAGCTCGCCGTCGAGCGCGCCGAGCGCCTCGATGGCGCCGCCGTCCGCGGCGCCCAGGAGCGCCGTCGCCGTCCGGTCCCCGCCGGCGATCGACGCGACGCCCGTGACGGAGTCCACCGCGAGCGCGGCGGGACGAGCGCCGCAGCGGACGAGGACGAAGCGGGTCGCCGGCGCGGGGGCGACGCCGAGGAACGCGCCGAGCTCCACCACGGGGACGGCCGCGCCGCGCACCACGGCGCCCCCGAGCACGAACGGCGGGAGCCCCGCGCACGGCGTCGTGGGGAGCGGACGCAGGGTCTCGATCACCTGGGAGAGCGGGATCGCGCACGCACGCCCGCCGGCGCGGACGAGCAGGACGGATTCGCGCTTTCCTTCCGGGTCCACGACGCCTCCAGACGGGGCATTCACCGTAGGCGACCGGAGGGCCGGGCCGCAAGCATCCGAGCGCCGCTCGGTCGACCCGCCGGTCAGCCGGCGGGAGCCTGGTCGGTCGCGTCGGGACCTCGTCGAGGACTCGCGGGGGCGGCGTTCCGCCCACCGTTCTGCGCCTCGCCGGCAGCAAGCCCCCGGGACGGGAATCCCCCTGCGTGCCTCGGCCGTGGGGCCGTCCCGTGGCGGCAGTTGCTCGCGCGCGGCGCGACGCTCAGCGTCCCGACGTGAAGCCGCTCGTGTGACGGCAGGGCGAGCGGCGCGTCGTCGAAAGGGGAAGCGGAGTGAGCGGACGTCTCGGCAGGAAGTGGGTCTTCGTGGCAGCCACCCTCCTCGCGGCGTGTGGCGGCGGTGGCGGCGACGGGGCGAAGCAGCCGCAGGAGCAGCCTCCGCCGGTGCAGCCGCCGCCGGTGCAGCCGCCGGTGGATCCTCCCGTCGTCGTGCCGCCGCCCGACGCTCAGCCGGCGGTGACGCTCGCGGCGCCGGCCACCGTGGGCAGCTGGTCGTTCTACGCCGCCGAGGGAGACAAGGTCGGGGTCTACGACGCGTCGCCCGACGAGGCCGGCAACGTGTACGTGGCGGCAGGCGCGGCGGTGTTCGCGAAGGCGCGCACCGACGCCGAGTTCAAGGCCTTCGACGCGAAGTCCGCGGGGCTCACCACGAACTGCGACGAGGCGCAGACGCTGCTGTGCCCCGTCATCTCGGTCGCCGGCGCCGCGCCGGGCCGCGCGGTGCTCGGCTTCATGGGGATGGGCACCGACGGCGACCTCGACCCGGAGTGGTGGATGTCGTCGGGCGGAGCGGACGTGGTCGACTTCGACGCGGCGGCGGGCACGCTCTCGCGCGCGCGGCACGTGTTCATCGCGGCGCCCCCGGAGCGCGTGAACGAGACGGGCGCCTACGACTTCTGGAACCTCGGTCGCAAGAAGGTCCGCCAGGTGCACCGCATCGCGGTCGAGCACGACACCGCGCGCGGCTCGCACTACGGGGACGTCTGGTTCGCCGGCTCGCACGGCTCGTTCTCGGTCCTCATCGCGAACGCCGCGGAGCGCGGCTGGCACGTGGACGCCACGAAGTACCCCGGCTTCGAGGCCGCGCAGGACGTGTGGGAGCACGATCACCCGGATCTCCGCGGCGTCATCTACGAGAACGGCGTCCCCCGGAAGCCGGGCGGGGAGATGATCACCGGCACCGCCACCGCCCTCGCCATCGACCCGACGACGGGGGATCCGTGGGCCGCGAACGGCATCCGGCTCGCGGTGAAGAAGGGCGCGGGGGCGCGCGCCGACGGCTGGAACGCGCCGATGTTCCCGCCGAAGGACGGCGACTGGTCGGCCTGGACCGGGTTCTACGACGTCTGGCCGGACCCGATCTTCACGTCCGCCACCGAGTTCTGGGCGAACAACCCCGCCTACCAGGACGCGGTGAGCTCGATCTCCTTCTGCCCGGACGGGACGCTCTGGATCGCCTCCGAGATCCACGGGCTCGCGCGCCGCGCGCCGGGCGAGCCGCTCCTGGACGACGTGTTCGAGCACGTCGCCATCCCGCCGGAGTACTGCTGGGACGAGGCCGGCACGTCCGTGTGCGCGGTGTACTCGGTCGCCTGCGACCCGAAGGACGGCTCTGTCTGGGCCGGCCTCGGCTACGGCGTCATCGGCCGCTACAAGGACGGCGCCTGGACGTTCCCGGTCCCGAAGACCGCCCCGCTCTTCGCGCAGCAGAACCCGGTCGGCTCGATCCAGATCGACGCCTACGCGGGCGTGGACGGCCGGATCGTCTACTTCAGCCACATGGCGACCTGGAAGGGCGCGAACGGCGGGCTCACCGTCTACCGGGGACCGTAGCGCGCCTCACGCGGGACCGCGAGCCCGGCGCGCACCGCTCAGCGCGACCGCCGGCTCGCGGGCCCGCACCCGCGGGCCAGCACCTCGGCGCTGCCGACGAGCGCCATGTGGCTGAACGCCTGCGGGTAGTTCCCGACGAGCCGCCGCGCGCCCGGGTCGTACTGCTCGCTGAGCAGCCCCACGTCGTTCGCGAGGCTGCTCACGCGCTCGAACAGGCGCACCGCCTCGTCCCGCCGCCCGGCGAGCGCGAGCGCGTCCACCATCCAGAACGAGCAGGCGAGGAAGATCCCCTCCCCCGGCGGCAGCCCGTCGGGCGTGGTCGCGGTGTCGTAGCGTCGCACGAGGCCGTCGTCCACGAGCTCGCGCCCGATCGCGTCGATGGTCCCGAGCACGCGCGGGTCGCGCGGGGGCAGGAACCCGACCACCGGGATGACGAGCAGGCTCGCGTCGAGGTCCTTCGCGCCGTAGCGCTGCACGAACGCGCCACGCTCGACGTCGTAGCCGCGCCGGCAGACCTCCTCGTGGATCTGCTTGCGCAGCGCCCGCCAGCGCTCGACCGGGGCCTCGAGCCCGAACCGGCGCACCGCCCGGATGGCGCGGTCGAACGCGACCCACGCCATCACCTTCGAGTGCGTGAACATCTGGCGCCCGGCGCGCACCTCCCAGATCCCCTCGTCCGGCTCGTCCCAGCGCCCCTCGAGCGCCTCGAGCAGCGCCCGCTGCATGCGCCACCCCTCGGGCCGCGGCGAGAGGCCGGCCTCCTCCGCCTGGAACAGGCTGTCCATCACCTCGCCGTAGACGTCGAGCTGGAGCTGGCGGTGCGCGGCGTTGCCGACCCGCACCGGTCGCGAGCCCTCGTACCCCGCGAGCCACGGCACCTCCCGCTCGTCGAGCCGCCGCTCCCCGGCGAGGCCGTACATGATCTGCAGCTTCTCCGGATCGCCCGCGACGGCGCGGAGGAGCCAGTCCCGCCACGCCGCCGCCTCCTCGCGATAGCCCGCGTCGACGAGCGCGGTGAGCGCGAGGGTGGCGTCGCGGATCCAGCAGTAGCGGTAGTCCCAGTTGCGCACGCCGCCGAGCCGCTCGGGCAGCGAGGTCGTGGCCGCCGCCACGAGGCCTCCCGTGGGCGCGTACGTGAGCGCCTTGAGCGTGACCAGGGACCGGATGACCTCGTCGCGCCACGGGCCCTCGTGCGTGCAGCGCGCGACCCAGCCCGCCCAGAACCGCTCGGTGTTCTCCAGCTGGACGAGCGGGTCGATCGGGCGCGGCGGCGCGCGGTGCGAGGGGAACCAGGTGAGCGTGAAGGGCACCCGCTGCCCCGCCTCGACCTCGAAGGTGCGCCGCGCGCAAGCGTCCTCGAGCTCGCACGCGAGCGGCGAGCGGAGCAGCACCGCGTCCGGTCCCGCCAGCGCCTCGACCCCGCCGTCGAGCCGGCGCAGCCAGGGGCGGCGCGCGCCGTACTCCATCCTGAGCCGCAGCTCGAAGTCGATCGCGACGCGCCCCTCGACGCCCTCGACGACGCGCACGAGGTCGGGCACGTCCGCGCGCGGCGGCATGCAATCGACGAGGCGGACACGCCCGCCGTCCACCTCGAAGTCCGTCTCGAGCACGAGCGTGCCGGGGTGGTAGCGCCGCGTCACGCGGCGCGGCTCGAGCCTCGGCGCGATGCGCCAGCGCCCGTCGTCCGGACCACCGAGCAGCGCGGCGAAGCACGCATCCGAGTCGAACCGCGGCCAGCACAGCCAGTCCACCGAACCGTCGCGGCCGACGAGGGCGGCGCTCTGCATGTCCCCGACGAGCGCGTAGTCCTCGATCCGAAGCGCCATGCCCGGGTGCTAATCCAGGCGCCTGGCGGTCGCTCCTCCCGTCGCGGCGGCGAGCGGGTTCCCCCGCGGGCTGGCGGTGCGAAGGTGGCCATCACGGCGCGGACGCGGTAACGAACGGCCGATGGGCTCCCCTCACCCCGTGACGCTGCGCCGCACCCTGTTCTCGGTCCCGAAGATGGACTGTCCGTCCGAGGAGCGGCTCATCCGGATGGCGCTCGACGGTGCCGAGATCGGAGAGCTCCGCTTCGACCTCGCCGCGCGGGAGGTCGCCGTCGTGCACGGGGGCGACGCGTCCGCGCTCCTGGCCCGCCTCGTGCCGCTCGGGCTCGGCGCCGCGGTCCTCCAGAGCGAGGCGGCGGCAGCGAGCGCCGGCGCGGTGGACTCGGACGCTCGGGAGGCGGGGACGCTCCGCGCGGTCCTCGCGATCAACGCCGCGATGTTCGCGGTGGAGCTCGTGTCCGGCTGGCTCGCGCAGTCGATGGGGCTCGTCGCCGACTCGCTCGACATGCTCGCCGACGCGGCGGTGTACGCGCTGGCGCTCTACGCCGTCGGGAAGCCCGCGGCGCTCAAGGTCCGGGCCGCGCACGTCTCCGGCTGGCTGCAGGCCGCGCTCGCGCTGGGGGCGCTCGGGGACGTCGTGCGGCGGCTCGCGGCGGGCAGCGCGCCCGAGGCCCCCGCCATGATGGGGATCTCGCTCCTCGCGCTCGCCGCCAACGTCTCCTCGCTCCTCCTCGTGTCGCGCCACCGCGACGGGGGCGCGCACATGAAGGCGAGCGTCATCTTCTCGACGAACGACGTGCTCGCGAACCTGGGCGTCATCCTCGCGGGCGCCCTCGTCGCGATCACCGGCTCCCGGCTGCCCGACCTCGCGGTCGGCGCTGCAGTCGCCGCCATGGTGCTCGTGGGCGGGATCCGGATCCTGCGGCTACGTTAGAGGACGCCAGCCGCGCGGGGCGGCGGGCGTCCTCCGCCCGTCGCTCAGGGTGCCGTGGCGGGCTGCACGCCGGCGGTGCCGTCGCACGCGTACGGACATGCGGTGCCGTCGGCGCAGGCGCCCATCGCGTACGTCCCGTCGGGGTTCGCCAGGCAGGCGCCCGGCCCCGTGCCCTCGCCCAGCATCGCCTGGCAGCGCACGCGCTGCTGCTCGAGCCAGCCGCTCATCTGACAGAGGTGCTGCTGCATCTCCGCGTGGTTCGCGAGGGCGTCCCCGGCGCACGCGACCGCCTGGTGGCGGGCGAGCTCCGTCGTCATCGCCGCGACGCCGCAGGAGAGATCGGCGCCGCCGCTCTGCATGCCCATCCCGCCGGTCATGCCCATTCCGCTCGTCCCACCCATGTGCTGGCCGTCGCCCGCGAGCGCGCCGCTCATCTGGCGCATGCGCTCCAGCGCCGGGCCGGCGGCCGCGCCGTACCGCGCCTGCGCCGCCTGGCAGGCGTCGGTGGTGCTCGCCGTGGACGCCTCGGACTGGTAGGTCTGGACCGCCGTCGCGAGGTCCCCCCGCGCCGCCTGGTACGCCTGGACCTGCGTGTCCACTCCGCCGCTCTCCGCGCCGCCGCACGCGGCGACGATCCCGAACATCCAGCTCTTCGTCCTCACGTCTCTACCTCTTGCGAGCGAGGTACTCCGCGGAGAGGCGCTCGCCTCCGGCTCCGGGCCGCGGCGTGCTCCGGCGCGCCGCGACCCCTCTCCATCGCAGTCGGCGTGCCACCGCTGCCGCCGCCCCGAAACGGCTGCATTTCAGGCGGATGTGAGCGCGGCCGGGGCACGCGGCACCGTACCATCCGGTACGCTCGACCGTACTGCACGGGACACCGGCGGGGCGAATCCCCGGCGTCCGCGCCGGGTTGCGAGCGGCACGAGGCGTGCTTTTCGCATCGTTGCCGCCGCGGGCGGCTCCCAGGAGAATGAGTCCATGCGCCAAGCCCCCCTCGCCGCCCTCGCCCTCGCCGCCGCGCTCGGCCCTCTCGCCGCCTCCGCCGACGACGAGACGATGCGCGCCGCGCACGAGGCGGTCCGGGAGGCCCTGCTCGAGCGCGCGTCGCTTCCGGAGCGCCCGCCCTCGCTCCCCGACGGCGACCTGATGGCACCGGGTGCCCGCGCCGAGCGGGAGCGCCGCGAGGAGGCCTCGCGGGCCGCCCACGACCGCGCCGCCCGTCACGGCGAGCAGCAGCGCGCGCGCCACGTCGGTCGCGACCGCGACCACGGGGCCGACGCGGGCCACCGGAGCGGGATGCACCCGGGGGACTCGGCGGGTGACTGCCGCGACGCGGCCGGGGCGGTGCGCACGCGCGAGATGCACGGCGGGATGGAAGGCGGTCACATGGGCGGTGGCATGGACGGCGGCCACATGGGCGGGAGATGAGCGGAGTCGTCGTGCTGCAGGCCGCCGCCCTCGCAGTCCTGGTCGCCGCGAACGCGCCGGCGGGCGGCGCCGAGTCGCATCTCCTCGCCGGAGCGGCGCACTTCCGGGCCGAGCGCTACGACGCGGCGCTCGTCGAGTTCCGCGTCGCCGAGAAGCTCGGGGAGCCGGAGGCAGCCGGGTACGCGGGCGCGGCGCTCGTGAAGCTCGACCGCTTCGAGGAGGCGGTCGAGACGTTCGAGACCGCCGGCGACGGCGGCCTTCCGCTCCACGATTACTACCGCGCCCTGGCCTGCTACGGCGCCCGGCTCTACACGTGCGCCGACCGGCTCCTCGCGGGCCTCGGCGACCGCTCCGGCCCGCGCATCGCCGAGCAGGCGCGCGCCATCCGCGCCGAGCTCGCCCCCGCCCTCGCGGCGGCCCCTTCGGAGACGACCCTCGCCTGGTACCGCGCCCGCTGCCAGGCCCGCCGCGCGGAGGGCCGCGCTGCGCTCGCCGCGGCCTACTGCCGGGAGGCGGACGCGCTCGCGACGCGAGCCGGCACGACGCGAGCCGCGGACCCGGACGGCGACGTCACGCCGCGGAACGGAGGCTGAGGTGCTCGCTCCCCTCCTATCGCTCGCGCTCGCCGCCGTGGATCCCTGCGCGCCGGTCGAGCCGCTCCCGCCCGATCCGGCCGCCGCGCAGGCTTACCGCGCCGTCGGCGACTCCGAGCTCGCCGCGGGGGCGCGGGACAGCGCCGCGGCGGCGTACCGCGAGGCGCTCGCGCGCGATCCCGTCGACGCGGCCTCCCGCGCCGCGCTCGCGCGGCTCTGCGCCGCGCGCGGCGAGGACCCGTTCCAGGAGGGCCTCCGCAAGCTCGACGCGGAGGATCTCGCGGGCGCGGCGCGCGCGTTCGAGGCGGCGTTCGCCGCGGATGGCAGCGCCCCGGCCGCGCTCCTCGGCGGCATCGCCCGCTACGAGCTGGGCGACGACGCGGCCGCCGAGCGGCTCCTGCGCGCGGCCGAGCGGGAGCCCGCGCACCGCGAGGAGGCGCGCTTCTACCTGGGGCTCGTCGCGCTGCGCGCCGGCGACGGGACGCGGGCCGCGTCGCTCCTCGAGGGCGCGGCGGCGAACCCGGCGCTCGCGAGCCCCGCCCTGGATCTCGCCCGCCTCGCCCGGAGAGATGGCCGGCTCGTCCTGTCGTTCCTCGCCGAGTCCGGCTGGGACTCGAACGTCAACCTGGGCCCGGGCGGCCCCGAAGGCGTCGCGCCCAGGTCCGACGGCACGGCGTCGCTCTCCGCCTCGGCCCTGTGGCGCCCGCGAGGCGCCCGCGGCCCGTACCTGCGCGCCGGCGGGCTCTGGCACGAGCTCGCCCGGCTCGACGCGTACGATCTGGGCGGGGTCGAGGCGGCCGCCGGCTGGCAGCTCCGCGCCGGAAACCGTGGCGCGGCCGCGGAGTACGAGTACGCGCACCGGGCCCTCGGCGGAGAGGACTACCTGGGCGCCCATCGGCTCCTCGCCTCGGGCTGGCTGCGCCGCGGCCGGGCGGCCGTGACCGGAAGCTACGCCGTGCGCTTCGAGTCCTACGCCGGCAACTGGTCGCCGTTCTCCGGAGTCCTGCAGCGGGCCGAGGCGCGCGCCTCGCTCGACGCGACCTCGCGGCTCCGGCTCGGCGTCGCGTACGCCGGCGCGCGGGACGCCGCGGACGAGCCCGTCCTCTCCTTCTGGGAGCACGGCCCGCGCGCCGAGGCGCGCGTCCTCCTCGGGCGCGCCCGGCTGGGAGTCGATCTCGGGCTCACCTTCCGGGCCTACGACGCGTTCGACGCCGCGCTCGGCGCCCGGCGCCGCGACACCTACCTCGACGGCGCGACGTTCCTGGAGGTGGATCTCGCCGACCGCTGGATCGCGCGGGCGGGCGTCGTCGGCCGGCACGCGCTGTCCAACGTCGACGCCCTCTCCTACGACCAGGTCGCGCCCTCGGTGGCGATCGGTTACACGCTGGGACGGTAGTGTCCCTCGCGCGCATTCCCCTCGCCGCGGCCGCCGTCGGCCTCGCCGTCGCGCTCACCGCGACGCTGTCCCTGCATCGCTCCGCGACCGGCGCGCTCGATCGGGTCCTCGAGGAGCGGCTCCGCGGCGCGGGCACCGCCGCGGCCGAGC
The DNA here is from genome assembly GCF_022690745.1 of Anaeromyxobacter sp. SG64. Taxonomy (NCBI): domain Bacteria; kingdom Pseudomonadati; phylum Myxococcota; class Myxococcia; order Myxococcales; family Anaeromyxobacteraceae; genus Anaeromyxobacter; species Anaeromyxobacter sp. SG64. The sequence continues at coordinate 9,752 of NZ_JALCZB010000009.1, forward strand.
TCCTCGCCGACGTCCCCCCGACCTCCCAGCGCCTGCGCGCCATCATGACGGCGAACGCGCTCGAGGGAGCGTACGTGCTCTCGCCGGAGCTCGTCGTGCTCGCCGACGCGACCGGGCCCGCGGGTGCGCGGGCGGACCTCTTGCGCGTGGACGCGGGTCGCGTCGCGCGCGCGCTCCGCGGCGAGGCCTCGATCGCGTTCGGGTACGCCGTCGGCGACCTGCCCGTCGCGACCGGCTACTTCCCGATCCGGGGACCGGACGCCCCCCGCGCGGTGCTGGCCCTCGAGGCGGGCGAGTCGTTCGCGCAGGCGCGGGCGGGGGTCCGGCGTGCGCTCCTCGTGGCGGTCGTCGTCTCGGTGCTCGGGGCGCTGAGCCTGGCCGCGCTCGGGATCCACTGGGCGCGCGGCGAGGCGCAGCGCCGCGTCGGCGCGGAGCGGGCCGCGCGCGGCGACGCCCTCGCGCGGATGGGGGCCATGGTCGCCCACGAGATCCGCAACCCGCTCGGCGTGATCCGCGGTGCGGTCGAGCTCGTGCGCGAGCGGACCGCGGGCGCGCTCGGCCCGCGCGACCGGGAGGCGCTGGAGGACGTGCTCGGCGAGGTCGAGCGGCTCCGGCGGCTCACCGACGACTTCCTCGACCTCGCGCGCGAGCCGTCGATCTCGCCCGCGGAGCTGGACGCGGCCGCGGTGGCGGACGAGGCCGCCCGCGGGCTCGCGCGCTCCCACCCGCGGGTGGAGGTCCGGCTCGCGGTCCCGCCGCTGCCCGTGCGCGCCGATCCCGCGCGCCTGCGGCAGGTGCTCTCGAACCTCCTCCAGAACGCCGCCGAGGCCGGCGCCGGGCGGATCGAGATCCGGGGGTCGGCCGTGGACGGCGCGGTGGTCCTCGAGGTGCGGGACGACGGGCGCGGGATCGATCCCGCGCTGCGCGCGCGGCTGTTCGAGCCGTTCGCGACGGGGCGCAAGGACGGCGCGGGGCTGGGGCTCGCCATCGCGCGCAGGATCGTGGAGCGGCACGGCGGCGAGCTGCGGCTCGTCGCCGGGCCCGGGCCAGGCGCTGCGTTCGAGGTGCGCCTGCCCCGGAGCACTGGATAGGAGCCTCTCATGACGCGGATCCTGGTCGTGGACGACGAGCCGAAGCTCGGGAAGCTCGTCGCCGAGATGCTGGAGCTCGACGGGCACGAGCTCGAGCGCGCCACCTCCGGGCGCGACGCGCTCGTCCGGCTCGCGGCCTCGCGCTTCGACCTCGTGGTCACGGACCTGCGCATGCCCGACGTGGACGGGCTCGCCGTGCTGCGCGCCGCGCGGGCCCTCCCGCAGCCGCCCGACGTGATCGTCATGACCGCCTACGCCTCCGCCGAGTCGGCGGTCGAGGCGATGAAGGCGGGCGCCGTCGACTACGTGACGAAGCCGTTCTCCATGGACGAGCTCCGGCTCCGCGTCCGCCGCCTCGTCTCGCAGCGCGGCGCCGAGGCGCGGGAGGCCCGGCTCGTCGCCCGGCTCACGCCCGAGCTCGTGGCGGAGAGCCCCGCCATGCGCGCGGCGCTGCAGGCGGCCCGCCAGGTCGCGGCGACCGACGCGACCGTGCTGCTCCTCGGCGAGAGCGGCACGGGCAAGTCGCAGCTCGCGCGGTTCATCCACTACCAGGGGCGCCGGGCCGCCGGCCCGCTCGTCGAGGTGCACTGCGCGGCGCTGCCGGAGACGCTCCTCGAGGGCGAGCTCTTCGGCCACGAGAAGGGGGCCTTCACCGGCGCGATCCAGCGCAAGGCCGGCCACCTCGCCGCCGCGGACCGCGGCACCCTGTTCCTGGACGAGATCGGCGAGATCACCCAGCCCACGCAGGTGAAGCTCCTGCGCTTCCTGCAGGATCGCCGCTTCGTGCCGCTCGGCGCGACCGAGGAGCGGACGGTGGACGTGCGGGTCGTGTCCGCGACGAACCGCGACCTCGCGGGCGCCGTCGCGGAGGGCGCCTTCCGCGAGGACCTGTTCTACCGCCTGAACGTGTTCGCCATCGCGGTGCCGCCGCTGCGGGACCGGCGCGAGGACGTGCTCCCCCTCGCGGAGCGCTTCCTGGCCGCCCGCGGCCTGCCGCCCGAGAAGCTCGGCCCGAGCGCGCGCGAGCGGCTCGTCCAGCACCGCTGGCCGGGGAACGTGCGCGAGCTCGAGAACGTCCTCGAGCGGGCGCTCATCCTCGCCGGCGAGGACGAGCTCCGGGCGGAGCACGTCGCCCCGGGGACCGCGCAGCGCGCGCGCCGCGTGGGCGACCTGCTCGTCGAGGGCTTCAGCCTCGACGCGCTCGAGCGCGAGCTCCTCCACGCCGCGCTCGAGCGCGCGGGCGGGAACAAGACGCACGCCGCCCGGATGCTGGGCGTCAGCCGGCGGCGCCTCTACTCGCTCCTCGCGAGCCACGAGGGCGAGGGCGGCCCGGAGCCGGATGCGCCGTGAGCGGTCGGCCGGTGCCCCGGCGCCCGCCGCGCGGCGAACGTGCGGGCGTGCGGCGGCTTTGCTAAACAGCCCGGATGCGCATCGTGGTCGTCGGAGCAGGGGGCGTGGGCGGGCTGCTCGGGGGGCTGCTCGCCCGCTCGGGCGTCGAGGTCGCCGTCGTCGCGCGCGGCGCGCACCTCGAGGCGATCCGGCGGGACGGGCTCGCGGTCGATTCGTCGCTCGGCGCGTTCACCGTGCGCGTCGCCGCGGACGCAGCGCCCGGTGCGCTCGGACCGGCCGACGCGGTGCTGGTGGCGGTGAAGGCGTGGCAGATCGCGGAGGTCGCCCCCTCCCTCGCGCCGCTCGTCGCGCAGGGCGGCGTCGCCGTCCCGCTGCAGAACGGCGTGGAGGCGGCCGACCGGCTTGCGGAGGCGCTCGGCCCCGAGCACGTCGCGGGCGGGACCATCAACGTCCTCTCCTGGATCGCCGGCGCGGGGCGCGTGCAGCACGTCGGGCCACCCCCGCGCCTCGCCATGGGCGAGCGAGGCGCCCTCGCCGCGGCGCCCTCCCCGCGCCTCGAGGCCGTCGCCGCGGTCCTGAGGGCCGCGGGCGCGGAGGCGGCGGTCACCCCGGAGATCGAGACCGCCATCTGGGAGAAGTTCCTCTTCGTCGAGCCGCTCGGGGCGATCGGCGCCGTGACGCGCGCCCCCGTGGGCGTCCTCCGCGCCGTCCCCGAGACCCGCGCCCTCCTCGCCGCGGCGCAGGAGGAGATCGCCGCGCTCGCCCGCGCGCGGGGCGTGGCCCTCCCGCCGGACGCCGCCGCCCGGGCGCTCAAGCGCGTGGACGGGGTCCAGCCCGACGGGACGATCTCCATGCAGCGCGACGTCGGCGCGGCCCGTCCGTCGGAGCTCGAAGATCAGCCCGGGGCGGTGGTGCGCCTCGCCCGCGCCGCGGGCGTACCGGCGCCGGTCCACGAGGCGCTGCTCGCGGCGCTGCTCCCGCAGGAGCTCGCGGCGCGCGGGCGGATCGAGCCGTTCACGCGGACCTGACGGCGACGCCGCGGCGGGCTTCACGGCCGCGACCGTAGCCCGACGAGGAGCGTGAGGTCGGCCCCGCGGTACGGGCTGAAGACATTCTCCGCGATCCCCGCCTGCAGCTCGACGCGGCGGGCGAGCGCGAACGTCGCTCCCCCGAGCACGTAAGCCGTCGCGCGGTCGACCTGGCCGAGGCCGGAGCCGGCGAGCGGCGAGAGATGGCCGCTCGCCTGGACCTGGAGCGCCACGCGTTCCCCGAGGCCCAGCGTCCAGCCCAGGTTCGCCGCGCCCAGGGTCGCGTCGTCACGTTCACCTCCGGAAGGCGAGCGGTGGGAACCCCGAGGTCGAGCTGGAGTCGCACCGCGCTCGCGGTCCAGCGGAAGCCCGCGAGCACGCTGGCGCCGAGATCGAGCTCCTCGCTCCCGTAGGGCAGCCTTCCCGTGGGGAGCTTGAGCGCGCCGCGCACGGAGAGCGCTCCGCGTCCCAGGTTCGCGACGCTCACCTTGAGCCCGGCCCAGACGTCTCCCACGCCGGCGCCCGGGCCGTCCCGCGAGACCTCGCCGCCCCCACGGCGCGCGAGCTCGAAGCGGGCGACATTCCGGGGACGGCCTCTTCGCTGCGGGTTCGACGCGTGGAACAGGCGCTCCGCTAGCTCGATGGGCCGGTCGAGAAAGCCGCCGGAGTCCACCACGAAGGGCACCGCGAGCTGCGCCTCGACCCCGCGCGCGATCCCTCGGCGCAGGAACAGCGTGGGCTGCGCCGCCTCGACGTGGACGTCGAGGGTGAACCGCTCGTTCTCCGCGACGAGGAGGCTGTTGGCGTACAGCAGGCGCAGCTCGAGCGCGAGCCGCCGGGCCGCGAGCGTCTCCGGCGCCTCGAAGGGGAGCTGGAGGAACAGCCGCGCCAGCGGCGCCGGCTCCTGCCACGCGAGGGGCGGAGCCACGGCGGCTGCGCCCGCGGGGGCGTCCACCGCGCCGGCGCGGACGGCCCCGCAGATCGACGCGAGCGCCATGATCGCGGCGAGCGCTCTCACACCGGTACGTCTTCCCTCCCGATCAGCAGAGCGCCAGCGCCGGCGAGCGTCGCGCGCGCGGGGATCGCTCGCGCACATGGCGGCACATCGCCGCTCATCGCCGCATGGCCGGCAGCCGGCCGTGCGCGCGACGGGCCGCCCGTGTCGTTGTAAGAAGGGACGCATGAAGCCCGAATCCTGGAGGAACTCCGTGCTCCGCAGACCTCAGCGCCTCACCCCGCTCGCCCTCGCCGCGGCGCTCGCCGCGACCCTCGCCTGCGGCGGCTCCGACAAGAAGTCCTCGTGTGACGTGGCCAAGCAGACCGGCTGCGCCTCCGGCCAGGTGTGCGAGGTGCTCGAGGGCGGGACGAGCCTCTGCACGCAGCCGCTCGTCATCCGCGGCAACGTGTTCGACCTCGGCACCGCCGCGGGTATCGAGAGCGCCCGCGTGGTCGCGCTCGACGCGAACCGCTCGCCCATCAGCACCGTCGCGATCACCGACGCCGCGGGCGACTTCAGCATCCAGGTCGCGAACGCCCGGTCGAAGGACGGCAAGCCGGTCGCGCGCGACGTCTTCCTCCGCGCCGACGCGGCGGGATACGCGACGTTCCCGTCGGGCATCCGCGAGGCGCTGCCCGTCAACACCGCCGCGGCCGCTCTCGTGGACGGGCGCTACGAGCTCGCCGACCCGCAGACCACCGACGTGGGCCTGCTCGAGCTCCCCTCCGCCGGCACCGGGACGATCTCCGGCACGGCCGCGGTCCCGGCGAACCAGCCGGGCGTGCTCGTGGTCGCGGAGCCCGCCGCGGGCGGACCCGGGTCGAGCGCGCTCGCCGACCGCAACGGCGACTACGCGATCTTCAACCTCGCCCCCGGCGACTACACGGTCCAGGCGTACGCGCGCGGCGCGGTCCACGCTCCCCGGACCGCGACGGTGGCCGCGGATGCGGTGACCGACGTGGATCTCTCCCTCGTCTCCGGGGCGGCGGGTGCGAAGGTCACCGGGCAGGTCAGCCTCGTGAACCGCGGCGCCGGCACGGGCACGTCCGTGGTCCTCGTCGTCGAGTCCACCTTCGACCCTGCCCTCCTCCGCGGCGAGACGCCCCCTGGCCTGCGCGCTCCCGGGCCGAGCACGGCGCCGAACCTCGACGGCGCCTTCGAGATCGCGGGCGTCCCGCCCGGCCGCTACGTCGCGCTCGCGGCGTTCGAGAACGACTTCCTCGTGCGCGACCCGGACGTCTGCCAGGGTGGGACCGAGCTCGTGCACTTCGACGTGACCGGCGCGCAGCCGGTGTCGCTCGAGACCTTCAAGATCACGGGCTCGCTCGACGTCATCTCTCCCGGCGCGGACGGCCCGGAGCTCCTCACCACGGCCAGCCCGATCATCTTCTCCTGGGTGGACGACAGCTCGGAGACGGCCTACGAGATCACCGTGGTGGACGCCTTCGGCAACGAGGTGCTCCCCCCCACGCGGATCCCCGGCGTGAGCGGAGGGACGCCGACGTTCACGTATCCCGGCACGCTCGCTCCCGGCTACTACCAGTTCAAGGTGAAGTCGGTGAAGGGCCTCTGCACCCCGCCCGGCGCCTCGAGCCCGGTCACCCAGTACATCTCGCAGACCGAGGACCTGAAGGGCGTCTTCATCGTGCCCTGACGGTCCTCCTCGGCGATCGATCCCCGGCCGCGTCCGCCGTCGCCTCAGGGCGCCGCGGGCGCGGCCGACTCGTTCTCGGAGGCGAGCCGCGGTGCGTCGTGCGCGAGGGGCAGCCGGACGGTGAAGATCGTGCCCGTCCCCTCCAGGCTCGCGACGGCGACGGAGCCGGCGTGCGCCTCGACGAGCCGCCGGACCACGTAGAGCCCGAGCCCCGTGCCCGCCACCGCCGACCGCAGGCTGCCGGTCCGCCGGAACGGCTCGAAGATCGTCGCCCGGTCGCGCTCCGAGATCCCGATCCCCTGGTCCGCCACCTGGATCACGGCCTCGCCGGACGCCACGCGCAGGGTGGCCCGCACCTCGCCCCCGGCGGGCGAGTACTTGATCGCGTTCGAGAGCAGGTTCGCGAGCACCTGCTCGATCCGGAGCGGATCGCAGTAGACGGGCACGGGGTGATCGGGGACCTCGGACACGAGCCGGTGGCCCGGCGAGGTGCCCTCGAAGAGCTCGAGCGCGGCGCGCACGAGCTCACGCAGGTCCACCCGCTCCACGCGCATCTCGACCTCGCCCGCCTCGATGCGCGCCGTGTCGAGGAGGTCGTTCAGCATCCGCTCGAGCTTCGTCGCCTGCCGGCGCACCACCTCGAACGCGCGCCGCATGCGCACCTCCGGCGGCAACGGACCGCCGGGCGGCACCGCCGCCGCGGTGAGCTTCAGGGCGGAGATGGGGTTGCGCAGGTCGTGCGCGACGCTCGCGAGGAACGCCGCCTGTCCCTGACGCTGCCGCGCGAGCGCGTCCGCCATCCGGTTGAAGTCGCGCGCCATCCGCGCGACCTCCTCCGGTCCCACCTCGCGCGCCCGCACCAGCGGGTCTCCCCCGCCGAAGCGCGCGAGCGCGTCGGAGAGCTCCAGCACCGGCCGGAGCGCCCGCGTCTTCAGCCACCACCCCAGCACCCCCGACGCGAGCACCAGGGTGAGCGCGAGGGAGATCCCGGCGACGTTCGCGATCCGCTGCCAGCGGGCGGCGCTCGCGCGCGCCGCCCGGGCGTGCGCGATGTTCACGTCGACGAGCGCCCCCACCGCGGCGTAGGCCCGCTCCAGCCGCTCCTCGATGCCAGGCGCGCCCATCCGGCTCGCGAGGAGGTACTCCCCGACCGCGTCGACCGCCTCGTGCGCCGCGGCGTGCTCCTCCTGGGTCGCGAGCAGCCGGTCGGCGTCGACGAGGTGCGAGGCGAGCCGCCGCTCGTGATCCATGCGCACGAGCGCATCGCGCGAGCGCGCGTGCACGAGCAGATCGATCGCCGCCTCCTCGGCCTCGCGCACGCTCTCGGCGGACGCGAGGATCGCGCCGTTCGCGCCCTGCAGCGCCGCCGTGATGACGCCGAAGGCGCCGGCCGCAAGGACCCCGAGGCTGGCGAAACCGGCCAGTACGGCGATGAGGCTCGCCTGCAAGCTCGTCTTCGTACGAAGGCTCCTCGTGCAGGGATAGGGATCGACCTTCCACAGCGTGAAGCGCGCTCGTCCGTTCTGGTGGGGGGTCGGACTCTCGGCCGCATCCGCGCGTGGGGCTCGGTGCGGGCGGGGTCCCTCCTCCCGCTGCGGCCGTGGCGCGCGGCCCCACAGGACCGCCGCCCGTCACGCGGGCCTCACCTCCGCGGTGGCGCGGAGCACCAGCGCGCCGGCCACGCCGGAGGCGAGCGAGCCTGCGAGGACCCCGAGCTTCGCCTGGGCGAGCAGGGCCGGATCGGACGCGTAGGCGAGGCCCGCGATGAAGATCGAGACGGTGAAGCCGATGCCTGCGACGATCGCGACGCCGAGGAGCTTGGCGTAGGAGGCGCCGCCGGGCATCGGCGCGAGGCCGAGCCGCACCGCGCCCGCCGCGAAGGCGAAGATCCCGACCTGCTTGCCGACGAACAGCGCGGCCGCCGTCCCGACGGCGACGTCGCCGAGCGGCTCGATGCCTCCCCCCCCGCCGAGCGCCACGCCCGAGTTCGCGAGCGCGAAGAGCGGCATCACGCCGAACGCCACCCAGGGGTGGAGCGCGTGCTCGAAGCGCGCGAGCGGCGCCTCCAGGTCCTCGATCGAGTCCTCGATCCGCAGCAGCGCCTCGGAGTCGAGCTCCTCGTCGCCCGAGGTCCCGAGGAGCCCGCGGACGTGCTCCCCGAGCCCGGCGAGCACCTCGCGCGGACCGCGGCGAGGCCTCGCGGGGATGGCGAGCCCCAGCACGACCCCCGCGATGGTCGCGTGGATCCCGGCGTGGTGGAGCGCCCACCAGAGGAGCACGCCCCCTGCCGCCCAGGGCGCCCAGCTCCGCACGAACGCGCGCGACATCGCCCACAGGCCGGCGGCCACCGCCGCAGCCAGGAGGAGCCAGCGCGCGTCGAGCCCGTGCCCGTAGAACAGCGCGATGACGAGGATGCCTCCGATGTCGTCGAAGATGGCGAGCGCCGTCAGGAAGACGACGAGCCCGTGCGGCACCCGGCGGCCGAGGAGCGCCAGCACGCCGATGCTGAAGGCGATGTCCGTCGCCATCGGGATGCCCCAGCCGCGCGCGCCGGGCCCGCCCGCGTTGAACGCGAGGAACACGGCGGCGGGGACGAGCATCCCGCCCACGGCCGCGACGGCCGGGAGCGCCGCCTGGGCCGGCCGGCGCAGCTCGCCGACCGCGAGCTCGCGCTTGATCTCCATGCCCACCACGAAGAAGAAGACCGTCATGAGCCCGTCGTTCACGAGCTCCAGCAGCGTGAACCGCGCGACGGCACCGCCCACGCCCAGCGCGAGCTCGGTCTCGAGCACGCCCCGGTAGACCTCGGCGCCTCCGAGGTTCACCCACGCGAGCGCGCCGAGGGCCGCGGCGAGGAGCACGATCCCGCTCGCGGCCTCCAGGCGGAAGAAGGCGAGGAACGGCCGCACGACCGCGCCGAAGAGCGGCGCGAGCGGGGTGCGCGCAGGGACTCGATCGTTCATCCAGGCTCCGGCTCCGGCGCAGGCGGGGGAGAGACGAGCATGCACGCCCGCCCGCTCCCCGTCGACCGCAATCGTCTTCGTTTCCGTTGCGCCACAAACGGTTGCGCCGCGGGCGCAGGCGCGCCGGACAAGATGATCATCGAGGCCGGCCGCGGCCCGGCAGGGATGCGGCTTTACGCGCGGGCATCGCGGAGTATCCTCTCGCGCCATGTCCGACCCCCCGTCGCGTCCCCAACCCTGGCGTGCGCTGGCGAGCGCGCTGTCCCGCTGGGTGGACGCCGCAAGCTCGACCGGGCGGGCGCTCCAGGGCGGCCTGTCGCTGCTCGTCCCGGAGGCGCCGCTCGAGCTGCGCATCGCGGGGCGCGTGCTCCTCCACGCCGCGGTGGTCGGCCTGCTGGCGGGGGTGGTCGGCGCAGCCTTCTTCGCCGCGCTCGAGCTCGGCCAGCGCGTCCTCCTGCACGGCCTCGCCGGCTTCGAGCCGGCGCGCGCTCGAGGGGAGGTCGTCGTCGCAGCCGCGAAGAGCGCGGCGTTCCGGCCCTGGCTCCTCGCGCTCCTGCCCGCCGCGGGCGGCCTCGTGAGCGGGCTCCTCACGAGCGCGTTCGCCCCGGAGACGGCGGGCGGCGGCGGCGACGCGACGATCGAGGGGTACCACCGCGGCGGCCTGTTCCGCTGGCGGGTCGTGCCGGTGAAGTTCGCCGCGGCCTTCGCCGCGCTGTCGTCCGGCGGGTCCGGCGGGCGCGAGGGCCCGACGATGCAGATCGGGGCGGCCATCGGCTCGGTCGCGGCGCGGCTCCTCCCCACGAGCCGGCGGGAGCGGCGCGTCCTCTTCGTGGCCGGCATCGCCGCCGGCATCGCGGCCGTGTTCCGCACCCCGCTCGGCGCCGCCCTGCTCGCGACAGAGATGCTGTACCGGGACGACTTCGAGGCCGACGCGCTGGTGCCGTCGATCCTCGCGAGCGTCATCTCGTACTCGGTCGTGATCGCCGCGTTCGGCGAGACGACCCTCCTCGGCCTGTCGCTGCGGTTTCCGTTCTCGCCACGCCAGCTTCCGCTCTTCGCGGTCCTCGCGATCTTCGTCTCGCTCGCCGCGGTGGGCTTCGTGCGCATGCTCCGGGCGGTGCAGGCCCTCTCGCGCAGGACGCCCGGCCCCCGCTGGCTGCGCCCCGCCCTGGGCGGTCTCGGGGCCGGCGTGCTCGGCGCCGGGATCGCCGTCGCGATGGGAGCCTGGCTCGGCCCGGAGGCCCGGGGGTTCGGCGTGATGGGCGGCGGGTACGGCACCGCGCAGGTCGCGATGGACGGCGCGCCGTGGTTCCCCGCCGGGTGGCAGCTCGTGGCGCTCCTGCTCGCCATGGCGGCAGCCAAGGCGATCGCGTCCGCCCTCACCATCGGGTTCGGCGCGGCGGTCGGCGACTTCGCCCCCTCCCTCGTCGTGGGCGCGCTGGTCGGCGCCGCGTTCGGGTACGCCGCCCGGGCGACGTTCGGCGATCCCGGGATCGAGCCGGCGGCGTTCGCGCTCGTCGGGATGGGCGCGTTCTACGGGGGCGTCGCGCACGTGCCGCTCTCCGCGCTCGTGCTCGTCGCGGAGCTCGCCGGGAGCTACGACCTGCTCGTCCCGATGATGCTGACGGTCGGGATCTCGTACGTGGCGCTCAGGCGCTGGTCGCTCTACCCCGCCCAGCCGCGGAGCCGCGCCACGGCCGCCGGCGGCGCGAGCGACGTGCTGCGACAGGCGCTGGCGCGGCCCGCGGCCGAGCTGCTCGTGCTGCCCGACCTGCCGGACTTCCCCGAGGAGGCCCCGCTCTCCGCCGTGGCGGCGGCGAGCGCCGGCACCAGCCAGCGGGTCGCGCTCGTCCGCGGGGCCGACGGACGCCCGCGGGGCCTCGTCGATCTCGCCCTCCTCGGCGCGCTCGGTCCCGCCGAGCTCGGCTGGACGCGCGCGGCCGACGCGATGGTGCCCTTCACCGCGCTCTCGCCCGCGGCGTCGTGGCGCGACGCCATCGCGGCGCTGCACCGGCACGGCCTGCCGCAGCTCCCCGTCGTCCAGGCGGGCGCCGTGCTCGGCTGGGTGGGGGAGCGCGAGCTCGCGCGCGCAGCCCTCGAGCTCGAGCTCGGAGCGACGCCCCCGCTCGCGCCCGCCTCGGGCGAGCCCGGCTAGGACGGAGCTACCGCTCTGGCTGGACCGCGCGCGCGAGCGACTCCGCCCGCGACTCCCGCCCGTCGAGGCGGCTGCGCTCCTCCACGAGCAGGCGGAGGAGATCGTCGATCGCCTCCTGGCTGGCGAGCCGGTACGCCGCGGCGCTCGCCTCGCTCGCGCCGATCACCACGCCGACGACTCCGGGCGCCCGGAACGCGTCCTCGTCGGTGGCGTCGTCGCCGACGTACAGGGCGGTCCGGCAGCCGCTCCGCTCGAGGAGCTCCGCGATGGCGTCCCCCTTCGTCGGCGCGTCCGCCGGGACCGCGTTCACGACCGCGTGGCCGCCGAAGACGCGCGCCCCCGGGAGCGCGGCGGCCGCCTCGCGGATCGCGAGCTCGGCGGCGGCCGGCTCCGCCGCGCGCCGGTAGTGGATCGCGATCGAGAGCCCCTTGTCCTCGATCTCGACGCCCGGGAGGTCGCCGAGGCGCGCCGTGAGCGCCGCGCGCCAGCCGAGCACCGTCCCGCGCGGGGACCGGTCCACCGGCCCGAACCCCGCCTCCGCGCCGTGGTTCCCGACCCACGCCACGAGGGGCACGCCCTCGAGCCGGGGGGCGAGATCCGCGCGGGAGCGCCCCGAGACCACGACGCACGGGTAGAGCAGCGCCGCGACGCGCAGGAGCGCGCGCGTGTCGGGCCGCATCAGGGCGCGGCCGGGCTCGTCCACGATGGGGGCGAGCGTGCCGTCGAAGTCGAACGCGAGGAGCGCCCGGTCGTGCGCGATCGCGGCGATGGCCTGCCGCGAGGGCGCGGCGAGCAGGTCGGGGATCATGGCTTCACCTCGTGGACGCTGCGCAGGCCCAGGTTGAGCCGGGTGGAGAGGCGGTCCCGCTGGCGGAGGCGCGCCGCGTCCACGAGCATGCGCCCCGCCCATCGGTACACGTTGAAGTCGGCCACGAACGCGCGCATCGCGCGCATGCGGGCCGCCTGCTCGTCGGGAGGCATGGCGATGGCCGTCGCGAGCGCCGCGCTCGCCTCCTCGATGTCGTACGGGTTCACGAGGAGCGCCTCGGTGAGCTCGCGCGCCGCGCCGGTGAAGCGCGAGAGCACGAGCACGCCGCGCTCGTCGTCCCGGGCCGCCACGAACTCCTTGGCGACGAGGTTCATGCCGTCGTGCAGCGAGGAGACGTAGCAGACGTCGGCGGCGCGGAGGTACCGGAAGATGGTGGGCGGCTCGTGGTGCGCGCGCAGGAGCGCGATCGGCCGCCACGCACCCTCCGCGAAGCGGGCGTTCACGCGGCTGGCGATCGCGTCGACCCGCTCGGAGAGCTCGCGGTACTTGTCGATGAGCGTGCGGCTCGGCGCGGAGAGCTGGACGAACGTGAAGCGGCCGCGCAGGTGCGGGAAGCGCTCGAGGAGCCGCTCCACCGCGAGCAGCCGCTCCTCGATGCCCTTCGTGTAGTCGAGCCGATCCACCCCGACGCCGAGCTTCGCGTCGGGCGGGAGCCCCAGCTCCGCGAGCACCTGCCGCCGGCACTCCGAGGGCGGCGGCGCCTCCGCGGCCCAGCGGTTCGGCCAGTCGATCGAGATCGGGTAGGCGCGCACGAGCGACTCGCGGCCGCCGAGCACGACCGACTGCCGCTCGCGGTCGAGGCGCGCCTCGAGGAAGCGGTCCACCCCGTCGAAGAAGTTGTTGCAGTGGAGCTGGGTGTGGAAGCCGACGACGCTCGAGCCGAGCATGCCGTCGAGCAGCTCGTTCGCCCACGGGCAGATCCCGAAGCGCTCGGCGTTCGGCCAGGGGACGTGCCAGAAGCTGATGATGGTGGCGCGCGGCAGCCGCTCGCGGATCATCCGGGGCGCGAGGGCGAAGTGGTAGTCCTGCACGAGGACGATCGGGTCGGGCCCGTCCACCTCCTCGCAGACGGCCTCGGCGAAGCGGCGGTTCACGCGCTGGTACTCGCGCCAGTCCTGCGCGCGGAACACCGGTCGCGTATGCGCCACGTGGCAGAGCGGCCAGAGGCCCTCGTTCGAGAAGCCGTAATAGTAGCCGCGCTCCTCCTCCGGCGTGAGCCACACCCGGCGGATCGCGTAGGACTCCTCGCCCGGCGGGACGCGCACCCGGTCGTGGCCGTCCACCGCGGCGCGGTCGGCGGTGCCGCTCCCGTGCGCGACCCACACGCCCGAGCAGGCGCGCATCACCGGCTCGAGCGCGGTCACGAGGCCGCTCGCCGGGTGCAGCACGCGCATGCTCCCGTCCGGCGCGCGGTCGTGGATGTAGGGCTCGCGGTTCGCCAGCGTGACGATCCCCTCGCCGTGGAGCGTCTCCGTCAGCGTCCGGTGGAGCCGCTCGGCCGACCAGCGGCCGCCGGTGCCGTGGCCCTGCTCCGCGGCGAGGTCCGACACGAGCTGGCGGACGTCGGAGAGCAGCGGCTGGAACTCCTTGCGCGGGGAGCGGACGGCGGCCCCCGGGACGGAGCGCCCGAGGGTGAGGACCCGGCGCAGCTCCTCGTTCCACGTCCGCCACGACAGGCGCCGCACGAACACGGTGAGGATCGAGGCGAGGATCGCGACGATCGCGAACGCGCCGGCGGTGTAGCGGCGCAGCGCGGCCTCGCGGCGCGCGACGAAGCTGAGGTCGTGGACGAGCGCGACGTGGGCGAGGACCGCCCCGTCGTCGTCGAGGAGAGGCTGGACGGTGAAGTGGACGAGCCCGCCCTCCGCGTCCTCGACCCGGTCGAGCTCGAGCCGCTCCCCCTCGGCCGGGACCCCGAACCGCTCGCCGAGCGCGTCGCACTCGTACGCGCTCGGGCCGACCCCCGTGCGCGCCACGGTCCGCATCCCGCGCCCGCACACCGACGCCGCCATGATGCGGTCGTCGCGGGCGATCTCGGCGAGCACCGCCCCCACCCGCCGCCGATCGCCCGACGCGAGGTGCGTGGCGAGCGCCTCGCGGGCGCCAGCCACCACGAGGTGCGCGCGCAGGCCGACGTCCTTCTCGTACCAGGCCCGGGCCGTCCCGTTCAGGAGCGCAGCGGCCGCCCAGGCGAGCCCCGCCAGGACGACCACCAGCGGGAGGAGGACCCGAACGAAGGCTCGCACCCGGGCATAGTGCGATCGACTCGTTTGTGTTGCAACCGGCCCCGCGGGCCCACGAGCGGACGGCTCCGCGCGGCGCACCCCGCCGGTGGCGCGCCCGCCACGCAGACGGGTCGCGTCCGCGGCTCTGCAGGGTGGCAGGGATCAGTTCCGGGCGGCCTGCCCGGCGGCCATGCGCTGGGCGCGGCCCGGCTCGACGGCCTGCGGCGGGCAGAACGCCCGCACGACCGACACCAGCCGCTCGAGGTCGAACGGCTTCTCGAGGTGACCGTCCGCGCCGGGCGGGCGCTCCTTCACCGCCGCGCTCATCGTCACGACCGCGAGCGAGCGGAGCCGCGCGTCGGCGCGGATGCGCCCGAGCAGCGCCACCCCGTCGAGCCGCGGGAGGAAGAGGTCGAGCAGCACCAGCGTGGGCCGGAGCCCAGCGTCGTGCAGGATCTCCCAGCCGTCCTCGCCGTCGACGGCCACCTCGACCCGCGCTCCGAGGAGCTCGAGCAGGTCCGCGAGCGCCTCGCGGATTCCGGGATCGTCCTCGACGAGGAGGACCGATGTGCGGCTCAGCGGCATCTCGCCCGAAATCTCCGCCCTCACCCCGGTTTCGGCTACCCCACCCGTCACCCCACGGTCGCGCGACGCCGAACGGTCGCACCGGCGCCGCCCCCCTGCCTCCTGCATCGACAGGGGCCGGGGAGCATGGTTTTCTCCCGCCATGTTCCAGGTGAGGCAAGACTCGCCGTATCCGGCCCTCCTCGCAGCCTGGAGCGCGCCCGGCGCGCCCGAGCCCCAGCTGCTCGACTCGACCCGCGAGGCGCTCGCGTCGGTCCGCCCGGACGACCTCCCGGCCGTCCGCCCGCTCGCCGAGCGCCTGGTGGCCCGGCTCGGGGACCCTGCCACGGCGCGGGCCGCGCGCCGCTCGCTCCACGCGCTCCTCGACGGCGTGCGCCGCCGCTTCTTCACGGGCTCGCTCGCGCCCGAGGCGATCGAGCCGTGGCTCGAGGTCGTCCTGCCGGTGCTCACGGCGACGGACTACACGCTCGGCGAGCTCCTCCGCGCTCGCGAGGAGTCGGATCCGAAGACGGTCGCGTTCCGCGTGATCGGCGACGATCCGGCCGAGCTGACCGTCGCCGAGGTGGCGCGCCGGACGCGCGCGATCGCGCGCGGGATCCTCGCGCTCGTGGACGACGAGCCGGGCGCGAAGGTCGCCATCCTCTCCGAGAACTCGCTCGAGGCGGCGCTCTGCGACCTCGCCTGCCTCACGAACGGCATCGTCGACCTGCCGCTGCCCGCGAACGCCGTCGCCGAGCAGATCGTCTACATGCTGAAGCACTCGGGCGCGCGCGTGCTGCTCGCGTCCGACGAGGAGCAGGTCGCGAAGGTCCTGCCCTCCCTGCCGGCCCTGCCCGAGCTCCGGGAGATCGTGGTCTTCTCCCGGACCGCGGCCGAGCGGAACGGGCTGCTCACGCTCGAGCAGATGGTCGGTCAGGGGGCGGAGTTCGACGACGGAGAGCGCGCCGCGCGCGCCGCCCGCGTGCGCGCCCGCGACGTGGCGACGGTGATGTACACCTCCGGCACCACCGGCAAGCCGAAGGGCATCCTCTTCACGCACGAGAACATCGTCTCGAAGCGCTTCTGCCGGGCCTTCGCGCTGCGCGAGGTGAACGAGGGCGACGTCTTCCTCTGCTACCTGCCGCTCTACCACACGTTCGGGCGGTGGCTGGAGATGACGGGCACGCTGTTCTGGGGCGCGACGTACGTGTTCGCGCGCTCCACGGCGCAGGCGACGCTGCTCGAGGACTTCCGGCGGGTGAAGCCCACGGTCTTCATCTCGGTGCCCAAGAAGTGGATGGAGCTCCAGGACGCGGCGGTCTGGGAGGCGGCGTCGGACGATCCCGACGACATCGCCGCCCACCTGCGCGGGATCACCGGGGGCCGCCTGCGCTACGGGCTCTCCGCGGCGGGCTACCTCGATCCCGGCGTGTTCCGCGCCTTCCACCGGGCCGGCACGGAGCTCTGCTCCGGCTACGGCATGACGGAGGCGACGGGCGGGATCACCATGACGCCGCCCGGCGAGTACGCCGACGACTCCATCGGCCTGCCGCTCCCCGGGATCGAGTGCCGCCGCGCCGACGACGGCGAGCTCCTCGTCCGCGGCCCGTACGTGTCGCCCGGCTACTACGATCCCGGCCCCGAGGATCACGGCGCCGACGCGGAGGGCTGGTTCCACACCGGCGACCTCGTCTCCATCGACCCGGCCGGCCACTACCGGATCACCGGCCGCAAGAAGGAGATCTACAAGAACCGCCAGGGCCAGACGATCGCGCCGCAGCGGGTGGAGAACCTGTTCCGGGACTTCGAGGCGGTCGCCCAGGCGTTCCTGGTCGGCGATCACCGCGAGTACAACACGCTCCTCGTGTGGCCGAACCACGCCTCGTCGGCGGTCCAGGATCGCTCGCCCGAGGAGCTGCGCGAGCTCCTGTCGTCGCTCGTCGCGAGCGCGAACCGCTTCCTCGCGCCGTTCGAGCGCGTCGTGACGTTCCAGGTCCTCCCCCGTGCGCTCGACCTCGAGCACGGCGAGCTCACGCACAAGCACACCTTCAAGCGCGAGGTCGTCGAGAAGTCCTGGAAGGACCTCATCGACAAGATGTACGAGCAGAAGCACCTCGCGCTCGCGCTCGACGGCAGCTTCCTGCGCATCCCGAACTGGGTCCTGCGCGAGATCGGCGTGCTGCAGCACGAGGTCTCCCTCGACGGCGACCTGCTGCGCGCGCGGGACCGCGCGCTGCGCGTCGGCCCCGCGCCCGAGGCGCCCGGCGCCACGCTCATCGGCGATCTCGCCTACACCTCCGAGGGCACCGTCATCGACCTCGGCGCGCTCCTCGCCCGCCCCGCCCTGTGGCTCGGCAACGAGGCGCTGCGGCGCTTCCTGGGGGACGAGGCCTTCGTGTCGCTCGTGTCCCGGCGCCGCAAGGGGACCTCCGATCTCCGCCTCGACGCGCGCGTGTGGCCGGCCCCCGAGCCGGAGCGGCTGAAGCCCATGCTCGACGTGGTGGACCGGGCAGAGGTGAGCTTCTGGTCGATCCACGTGGCCGGCGAGCTGCTCCGCGCGGAGCGCCCCGAGGCCCGCCGCGCCATCAGCCACCTGCACATCGGGCTCGCCGTCTCGGAGAGCGAGCACGCCGGGCTCTGCCGCGCGCTCCTCCGGCGCGCCGCGGACGCGCCGGACGAGGACGTCCGCCGGCGCGCGTTCCGAGTGCTCCTCCCGAACGAGGAGCCCGCGGAGACGCTCGGCACGCTCCGCCTCTTCCTCGACCGGATGGGCGCGCTGGCGCTCCGCGACGAGGACCTCGCCGACCTCGGCGAGCGCGGCCTCACCGACGCCCAGGTCCAGGCGCTCCTCGCGCACCTCTCCTCGGACAAGGTGCGCTTCGAGCTCGCGGATCCCTCCGACCGGCGCCAGCTCGTCGGGACGATGCGGCTCCTCACCGCGACGGCGATCGCCCACCCGCAGTACTTCGCCAAGGTCCGCATCCCCCTCGCGCGCCTCACCCTCCACGAGGACGCGGAGATCTCGGCGCGCGCGGGCGAGGAGCTCGATCGCCTGCGGCGCGGCTTCTCGAACTGGGTCGGCCCGAACCTCCGGCTCGCCATCGATCCGCAGACGGGCTCCGAGTACGGCTGGAAGGACGTGCTCGTCTTCGACGAGGGCGTCCCGGCGGAGGGGCGGACCCACCTCCTGCAGGCGCTCGCGGACGCGACCATCGTCCGCGCGTCCGTGTTCGTCCTCGGCAAGGGGGTGCTCATCTCCCTCGCGGACATCCCGCCCGGCGGCGCGGCCGTGTCGCTCCTCGGCCGCCAGCACGGGAAGAGCGTCTACCGGCTCTCGATCCACACCCGCGCGAAGGAGATCTTCGACGTCGCCATCAACGTCGCGGAGGACATGAACTTCTACGAGCTGAAGCAGGAGGTCTCGTGGCTCCTCGCCGCGGGCGCCCCGCCGCCGCTCGTCGAGCAGTTCGCCGGCTACTTCGCGGAGTGGGGCATCTTCACCGAGGAGTTCATCCCCGGCGCCGACGTGGAGCGCCAGGCCGCGCGGCTCCTGCGCCAGGGCGAGGCGGCGCGCCTCAAGCTGCTCTGGCCGTTCCTCGTGTGGACCGCGCTCGAGCTGCACGTGCGGTTCTGGGGCCGGACCGGCCGGCGGCTCGCCCTGCGCGAGCCCTCCCCCGCCGCGTTCATCGTGCCCTCGCACGACTACCAGACCGGCGCGCGGCTCGTGTCCATCTCGGATCGCTCGGCGTGCAGGACCTTCGACGAGCTCATCGAGCGGTTCGAGCGCTCGTTCATCCAGCGCATCGAGGCGCAGCGGCCGGACCTCCAGGGCCAGATCGACGACCGGGTCCTGCTCTCCGCGGTGGTCGAGGCGCTCGGCTACGAGCGCGGGGTCGCGCTCCTCGAGGACGCGGCGCAGAAGTCACGGCGCGCCGTCGCCATCGAGACCTTCCTCGAGCGGCTCCGCGAGAACGGCTTCACCCCGCAGCGCGTCTTCTTCGCGGCGCGCCGCTACCGGCGCTGGCTCGCCGCGACGCCGGGGGCGACGGTGGAGGCGAAGGGCAAGATGCTCGGCGAGCTGTGGGGCACCTACCGCCTCTCCGAGGTCGAGGCCTCCTGGCCGGACACCCGCCTGCGCTTCTTCCGCAAGACGGTGTTCGAGGACGCCCGGCCGGAGCTCTGCGCGGCGCTCGATCGCCTGATGCACCGCGCCCGCGGGCTGCCCGCCGACGGGCTCGACCTCGAGGAGCAGGTGGCCGCGGTGCGCTCCGCCGTGCGCCCGACGGCCGAGGAGGATTACTTCCTCGCCCGGATGACCTACCGCTACCTCGCACCCACCGACGAAGTGGCGCTCATCTCGATGCCGTCCGGCGGCCACTACGTCACCGAGGTGGTCGTCGCGCTCACCGACGAGGAGGGCAACCGCTTCGCGGTCCGCGGGCCGATCTCGCCGCGCGAGGTGGCCCGCCTCCTCCACATGTTCCACGAGGCGAACCTGCAGGTGACGTTCACCACCGAGCACGAGTTCCTCGTGGCCCTCGACGCGAAGGACACGCCCATCGCCGGCCTCTTCTACCGGCAGGTGAGCGCGGACCGGATCCACATGGAGAAGATCGTCGTCGCGCGGCGGCACCGCGGCAAGGGCGTGTCGGACGGCCTCATGCGCGAGTTCGTCCGGCGGCTCCGCGCGCGGGGCGTGAAGCGGCTCGAGACGGGCTACTTCCAGCCCGAATACCTCCGCCGCTACGGCTTCCGCACCGACCCGACCTCCGGCGGGCTCGTGTGCGACCTCGACCACGAGGGGATCCGCTTCTAGGGCGACCACCATGGCCAAGACCACCTGGAAGCTCATCGACACGACCCTCCGCGAGGGCGAGCAGTTCGCGAAGGCCGCGTTCCGCACCGAGGACAAGCTCGAGATCGCGCGCGCCCTCGACACCTTCGGCGTGGAGTACATCGAGGTCACGACCCCGGCCGCCTCGCCCCAGTCGCAGCGCGATCTCGCACAGATCGTGAAGCTCGGCCTCGCCGCCAAGATCATCACCCACACGCGCTGCATCCTCGACGACGTGATGGCGGCGATGGACACCGGCGTCCGGGGCGTGGGCCTGTTCTTCGCGACGAGCCGCATCCTGCGCGAGGCCTCGCACGCGAAGTCGCTCCAGCAGATCATCGACGCGATGGGCCCGCCCATCGAGGCGGCGCTCTCCGCCGGGCTGGAGGTCCGCTTCTCCGCGGAGGACGCCTTCCGCTCGGACGTCCAGGACCTCCTGGCGGTGTACCGCGCCGCCGAGAAGCTCGGCGTCCACCGGGTCGGCATCGCGGACACGGTGGGCATCGCCACGCCGCGCCAGGTCTACGCGCTCGTGCGCGAGGTCCGGAGCACGGTGAGGTGCGACATCGGCTACCACGGCCACAACGACACCGGCTGCGCGATCGCCAACTCCTACGAGGCGATCTCGGCCGGGGCGACGCACGTGGACGTGTCCGTGCTCGGCATCGGCGAGCGGAACGGCATCACGCCGCTCGGCGGCCTCGTCGCGCGCATGTTCTCGCTCGAGCCGCAGGTCGTCGCCGAGCGCTACCGGGTCGGTCAGCTCCGGGAGCTGGAGCGGCTCGTGGCCCGGGTCACGGGGATCGAGATCCCCTTCAACAACTTCGTCACCGGCGAGACCGCCTACTCGCACAAGGCGGGCATGCACCTCAAGGCCCAGATGACGAACCCGGGCGCCTACGAGATCATCCCGCCGGAGGCGTTCGGCCTCACCCGCCGCCTCATCGTGGGGAGCCGCCTCACCGGCCGCCACGCCATCGCCTACCGGGCCCGCGAGATGGGCATCACCTTCGGCGAGTCCGAGCTGAAGGCGATCACGCGTCGGATCAAGGAGCTCGCCGACGCGGGCGAGCTCTCGGAGGCGCAGATCGACGAGGTGCTCCGCGACTGGGTGACCGCTTGAGCGACAGGTGATTCGCAAGCGCCCCGGCGGGCTCGCTACGCTCGCCTGGTCGCGACTCGCGATCGGCCCGTGCCCGGCGCGCCCCGCGCGCGCCCGGCACGCAGACGACGGCGTAACCTGCGCGCGCCGGCCGGCGCGTGCGCTACACTGCGCGCCCCGTGCTCACGAGCCGCCTCCTCATCCTCGCAGCCGCGGTGCTCTGGTCCACGGCCGGCGCCGCCATCAAGACGAGCGGCCTCGACGGCTGGCAGCTCTCCGGCGGCCGCTCGCTCGTCGCCGGCCTCTTCCTCCTCGCCGCCGTGCGCGAGGCGCGGCGGCGCCCCACCCTGCGCGTCCTCCTCGTCTCCGTCGCCTACGCCTTCACGGTGGTGCTGTTCGTCGTCGCGACGAAGCTCACCACCGCCGCGAACGCGATCTTCATCCAGGACGCGGCGCCGCTCTTCGTGCTCTTCCTGTCACCGCTGCTCCTGCGCGAGCTCCCCACCCGAGGCGAGCTCCTCGCGGTGCCGATCTACGCGCTCGGCCTCGGGATGTTCTTCCTCGACGAGCTCTCGGGCGGGCAGCTCGCGGGGAACCTCATCGCCGTCGGCTCGGGGATCGCGTTCGCCTTCTCGATCGTCGGGCTGCGGCTCCTCAGGGACGAGGGGCCCGCGGCCCTCGTCTACGGGAACTTCCTCGCCGCGCTCGTGGCGCTGCCGGTGGGGCTCGGCGGCCCCGCGCCGACGCCGCTCGACCTCGGCCTCGTCCTCTACCTCGGCATCTTCCAGCTCGGCCTCGCGTACCTCTGCTTCTCGCGCGGCCTCCTGCACACGCCCGCGGTCGAGGCGTCGCTGCTCATGCTGCTCGAGCCGGTGCTGAACCCGATCTGGACCTTCCTCGCCGCCGGCGAGCGCCCCGGCCCGTGGGCGATCGCGGGCGGCGCGGTGGTGCTCGCGGCGACCGCCTGGCGGACCGTCGCCCCCGTCGTGGCGGCGCGCGCCGCGGCCTGGGGATCGAGAGGCTGAGCGGAGCGGCGTGCCGGACGCGCCGCCCGCGAGCGATCCTCTACCCCCGCGCCCGCTCCCGCTGCGGGGCCCCGAGGAAGAACTCCTGCAGCTCGTCCCGGCGCGTCATCGTGTCGACGTACCCGAGGTCCATCACGCGCTTCAGGTAGATCGGCTCGAACGCGAGATACGAGAGCAGGTCCTCGCCCGCGTGACCGGTCGCGCCGATCCCCTTCAGCAGATACCGCAGCATCGCCGGGAACCGATCGTACTCGTCGGCCGCGAGCTTGCCGAGGTCCTGCGACGGGCGGAGGACGAGGGCCGGCACCGGCCTGAGGTCGACGTCCTGGTGGTTCAGCTTCTCGCGCGGGATGAGCGCGAGGGTCTTGTTGATCCGCTGCAGGCGCTCGAGGTCGGAGTCGAGCGAGTCGAGGAACACCGCGTTCAGCAGCACGCCGGCGATCTCGGAGAGCGGGAGCTGCTCGTCCCTGTCCTTCGCCTGGCGCTTCAAGGTCTCCCCGGGCGGCCGCAGGTACCGCACGCTGATGGCGAGGATCCGCTCGGCCCCGAGGTGGATGGCCGGGCTCATCGGGTGGCTCATCCGCACGCAGCCGTCCCCGTAGTACGTGCCCTCGACGCGGATGGGCGGGAAGAACACCGGGATCGCCGCCGAGGCCATCACGTGGTCCAGGGTGAGGCGGGCGCGGATCCCGAGCCGCGTCGAGCGGAGCCACGGCTTGATGTCCGCCGCGCCCTCGAAGAACGTGACGCCGGCGCCGGTGTGGTAGTTCGTCGCGGAGACCGCGAAGGCGCGCAGCCGCCCGGTGCGGAGGTGCCGGCGCATCCGGCCCATCGGCACCTGGCTCTCGAGCAGCCGGCGGAGCGGGGCGGGATCGAGCAGGTAGTTGATGCCGGACTTGCCGATGAGGCCGCCCGCGGACAGATCGCGGAGCCAGCGGCTCCCGATGCTCGCGAGCCGCAGGGTGCCCGTCCGGTAGACACGGTCGGGCGTGAGGGACTCCCAGGTCGCGCGCAGGCGGTGGGTCGCACGGGCGAAGTCCTCGGCGCCCGTGGAGATGACGAAGGAGTTGATGGCCCCCGCGCTGATCCCCGCGATGATGTCGAACGGGAGCGGGCCCGGGCCGAGCACGTCGGAGAGGGCGCGAAGCGCCCCGACCTGATACGCGGCGCGGGCGCCTCCGCCCGTCAGCACGAGGCCCGTGTGGCCCACGGACCAAAGGTAGCGCCGCCTACGCAGCGCGGCATCCTGTCTGCGTGGGATGCCGCGTCACGTCGGCCCGGTGCGGCGTCCCGATCCGGGCCTGGGATGTCAGCGGAGGGCCTTCAGCGCCGCTTTCACGTCGGGGACGGCGAGGTAGAGGTTCATGCTCCGGGCGCTGCCGGCGGCCCCGACGTAGGCGTACTGCACGTTGATTCCCGCCGCGCCCAGGCGGTCCGCCACCTTCCCGACCGAGTCGGGCCGGTCGGGGACCGTGACCTCGACAACCTCGTCCTCCGTGCTCTCCCAGCCGTGCGCCGTGAGGATCCGCCTCGCGGCCGCCGGCCTGTCGACCACGAGGCGGACGAAGCCGCGTCCGTCCATCGAGGCCGCCATGAACGCCCGGATCGTGACGCCCTTCTCGCCGAGCGCGTCGGCGAGCTTGCCGAGGGTTCCGGGCCGGTCCTCCACCCACGCCGAGATCTGCTTCGCCCTGGGCATGCGCGCCTCCTGGCCGCCGCGAGCTTGCGCGGTGAACGGAGCACACATAATCCGGCGCGCCCGGACGTCCAGCGTCCGAGCGTGCAGCCCCCGTCGGCCCGCCGCTCGCTCGCGGCGTGCGCCGCTCACCCGGCGGTACCGAGCCGCTCCGCGAACGGGAACAGGCCGAAGGCCCCGCCGGTGTGCAGGAACACGACGCGTGACGCCGGGAGCCCACCGGGCTCGGAGGCGCGGCGCGCGACGCCGAGCATGGCCTTGCCGGTGTAGACCGGGTCGAGGAGGACGCCGTCCACACGCGCAGCGCGGCGGATGACCTGAAGCCCCTCGTCGGTCGCCTGCGCGTATCCCGGCCCGATGAAGCCGTCGTCCACGGCGATCTCGTCCTCGGGGACGCCCGGCAGCTCCGGCCAGCGCCGCCGGGCGTCGGCGCAGAGCCCGGCGATGGCGGCGCGGAAGTAGGCGGCGTCGTTGCAGACCGCGAACCCGAGCGGCCGCGCCTCGCGCCAGCCCGCGACGCGGACGCCGAGCTCCAGCCCCGCGCCCGTTCCGCCCGAGCCCGCCGCGTAGGCGATCGTCACGGGCCCCGTGCGCCAGGCCTCGGGGAGCTGCGCGCGGAGCTCCGCCACCGCGGCCACGTAGCCGAGGCTGCCGAGCGCGCTCGAGCCGCCCTCGGGGATGACGTAGGGTCGCCGGCCGGCGGCGCGGAGCTCGGCGGCCACCGCCTCCATGACCTCCGCGCGCCGCCGGTACTCGTCGTGCGAGACCCAGCGGAGCTCGGCTCCGGCCAGCCGGTCCAGGAGCGCGTTCGCCTCGAGCGCCGGCGGCCGCGACGGATCGGGGACGCGGAGCAGGACCACCGCGGCGAGCCCGCGCCTCGCAGCGGCGAACGCCGTCGCCCGGCAGTGGTTCGACTGGACGCCGCCGCAGGTCACGAGCGTGTCGGCCCGGCCCGCCTCGGCCTCCGCGATCAGGAACTCGAGCTTCCGCGCCTTGTTGCCGGAGAGCTCGAGCCCCGTGAGGTCGTCGCGCTTGTAGAGGAGGTCGAGGCCGAGCTCCGCGCCGAGGCGCGGCGAGCGCTCGAGCGGCGTCGGCAGGCGAGCCAGGGCCACGCGCGGCGCGAGGTGCACGGTGGGTGGGGTCGGCGGGGTCATGGCGGGCGAGCCTAGCACCGCGCCCCGATCCGCTGACACGCATGGCAAGGGGACGCGCCCGCCCGGCCGCCTGCACCGCGAGCGCCATGCAGGGGGGCGCGCGAGCGAGCGATCCGGCGTCCGCCCGCGGACGCGCCGACCCGTCCACGACCTTGCCGCCTCGGCGCAAAGCCGTTCCACGCGCGCGCAACGGCGTTGCCGCGCGCGCACGCCAGTCTGGCCGGTTCGGCGTGGCCCGCGGCTCGCAACTCGCTCGAGCGGCACTCGTGCGCCCTCCGGTCAGCCGGCGCGGGCGCGGGGAGAACGGATGACGAGACGGGGGTGGGTGGGGCTCGGCGCGGTCCTCTGCGTCCTGGCCGTGGCGTGCGGCGGCTCGGGCTCGAGCGACAAGACGCCGTCAGGCGGGACCGGCGGCGACGGCGGCGGGGGCGGCGGGACCACGCCGACGCCCCCGCCCGTGACCCCACCTCCGCCGGAGCAGCCGCCCGGCTTCCAGTTCGGGACGCAGGGTCCGTGGCCCGTCGCGAACGCGATCTACGGCGCGAAGGACGGGATCGAGGAGACGCCCGTGGTCGCGATGACCACCGACGAGGCGCAGAACCGCTGGGTGGCCACGCCGCGCGCGCTCTACCTGCTGCGCCCGGGCGAGACGACCTTCCGCCGCTTCGACGAGGTGGACGGCCTGCACCTCGGCGCGATCACCGGACGGACGCCCGGCCCGGTGGGCTGGGCGAAGTACTGCGACAAGGCGCCGATCCCCGACGACCGGCCGTGCAACGGCGACCTCGTGTGGGGCGGCGCGGCGTCGGAGGGGATCAAGGCCATCGTGGGCGGCGGCAAGAACGAGGTGTTCATCGGCTACGACGGCGACCAGACGCGCGGCGCGGACGGCGAGCCGATCCCGTGCCTCGACGCGGACGATCCCGTCGGCTGGAAGGGCTTCGACTACTGCGACCCGCTCCGCCACAGCGGGAAGGTGGACTGGGTGCGCCTCGCGGAGGACGGCACGCTGCAGGTGGTGCGGTTCGACCTCCTGTCGAACCGCTACGGCGCGAAGTACTGGCACGACCGGACGATCAGCCGGCTCGCGTACGACCACTTCGTCCACCCGGGCACGCTCTACACCGGCGCGAACCACGGCGTGTCGATCCTCTTCCCGGCGAAGTACCGGGAGCCGGCGCCCGGCGAGTGGTTCGACATCGCGTACTCCGAGTACATGGGCGACCACCAGCACGCGCGCGTCTGCTACCACGAGGTCTGCGGCCCCGACGGCGAGAGCGCCAGCATGCGCGTCGGCGAGTGGCTCGGGCTCGCCATCGACGCGGAGGGGCGCCTCTGGCACGCCGGCAAGTGGACGGCGGGCCGGATCACCTGGGTCGACGACGCGTACGAGTGGCACCATCGCTACGGCGCCGCCTTCGACGCCGCGTTCGGCGACCCGTGGATGGACGGGGCGCGGACGAGCCCGCCGGTGTTCGACGTGACGGAGTCGGGCGACCCGGTGTACCTGACGGCCGTGTCGGCGTGCCCCGACGGGCGGGTCTGGTTCTCGAGCCGTGGGCCGACCACGGGCAACGCGGCGGCCCGCAAGGACGCGGTCGCGGTGTGGGACGGGAAACGCTTCGCCTATCTCACCGCGTCCCAGGTCGGCCTCGGCGAGGCCGGGGTCCGGGATCTGGCGTGCCTCCCGGACGGACGGCTCGCGATCGCGGGCTACACGACCGGCCTCTCCGTCTACGACCCGGCCACCGGGACCTCCAGGCCCATCCGCGCCGCCTCGGGGCTCATCCCCAGCGACCGCGTGAGCGCGCTCGAGGTGGACCGCATGGTCGTACCGCCCGCGCTCCACGTGGCGACGGCGTCGGGCGCCGCGGTGCTCCGGACGCTCCCGTAGCCGCGCCGGCCGGTGCGTGCGGGCGGCACCTACCCGCCCGCACCGGTCGCCGAGTGGCCCACCCGCGGGAATCCGCGGTAGAACGGCGCAAACGCTCTCGAGCGGAGGCTCGTCCGTGCGCCTTTCCATGCGGCTCAAGATCGCGGGGCTGGTCGGCGTCGCGACGGGGGTCACCGCGATCCTCGACACCGTCGTCTTCCACGTCCTGCACGAGGAAGCCTCCGCGGCCGTCCTCGCGCGCGGGCTCGGCCTGGCCATCGCCATCTCCCTCACCGCCGCGGCGATCTCCTACCAGGTCGCGCGGCGCCTGACCCGGCCGCTCGAGCGGCTGCGCGACACGGCGGCGGCCATCGCGGCCGGCGACCTGGCCAGGCAGATCGACGTCGACGCGACCGCCGAGACCGCGGACCTCGCCGCGAGCTTCGGCGCGATGATCGAGGGGCTCCAGGCCACCATCGCCGAGCTGCGCGAGGCGGCGCTGACCCTGGACGGCCGCTCGAGCGACATCCTCGGCTCCGTCACCCGCCAGGCGGCCATGGCCGCGCAGCAGGCGGCCGCCATCAACGAGACCTCGACCACCGCGTCCGAGATCGCCCAGACCTCCAAGCAGGCGACGCAGCACGCCGACTCGGTCATCGAGATGACGCGTCGCTCCGACGATCTCTCGCAGGAGGGGCTCCAGACCGTCGAGGAGGCGGTGAAGGCGAGCGCGAGCCTCGGCGAGCAGGTCAACCGGATCGCCTCCAGCATGAGCGGGCTGAGCGAGCGCACGCTGCAGGTCGGCGAGATCATCTCCTCGGTGAAGGACCTCGCGGAGCAGTCGAACCTGCTGGCGCTGAACGCGTCCATCGAGGCGTCGAAGGCGGGCGAGCACGGGCGCGGGTTCGCGGTCGTCGCCATGGAGATGCGCAACCTCGCCGAGCAGTCGCGCCAGGCCGCCGTGCAGATCCGCGCGATCCTCCAGGAGATCCAGCGGAGCGCCCGCGACGCGGCCTCGGCGACCGACGAGGGCGCGAAGCGCGCGTCCGCGGCCATGGGGCTCGCGCGGAGCGCCGGCGAGGCCATCGAGGGGCTCGCGATGGTGATCCGCGAGTCGGCCGTCGCCGCCCGGCAGATCGCCAACAACACCCGGCAGCAGACCATCGGGGTGGACCAGATGGTCGCCGCGATCTCCGAGCTCTCGCAGGCGATCAACGAGAGCGCCGAGGGCACGCGGACGATCGAGCAGGGCACCGCCGCGCTGTCCGAGATCTCGAAGCAGCTCGCCTCGGCGGTGCAGCGCTACAGGGTCTAGGCTCCCCGAACCGCGGGCGCCCGCTCACCGCTCCGCGCGGCGCCGCGCGCCCGCGCGCCGCGCGGCCTCCGCCAGCACCTCGTACGGCTGGCAGCCCACGATCCGCGCCACCGGTCGCGCACCGGGCCCGGCGGAGAAGTCGAACGTCGGGACGCCGCCGACCCCGGCCTCCCGGGCGGCGCGCCGCGCCGCGTCCACGCACGCGAGCGCCCCCGGCTCGTCCGCCGCCGCGAGCGCGGCGGCCGGATCGAGCCCCACCGCGCGCGCGACGTCCGCGAGCTCCTCGTCGCGGTCGAGGTCCCGCCCCTCGCGCCAGTACGCGTCGAAGGCGGCCGCGCGGAAGGCCTCGAGCTTCCCGGCCTCGCGCGCGTACTGCGCCGCGGCGAGCGCGCGGCGGGTGCTCACGAGCCGGTCGGGCGCGCGCAGGTCGCGGAGGCCGAAGCCCGCGGCGAAGCTCTTCACGTACTCCAGCACGGCGGCGGGGTCCGCCAGATGGGCCACGAGCGGGAGGCCGCCACGCGGCGTGCCCGGGTGCAGCTCGTAGCCGACCCAGTCCACCTCGATGTCGTACTCCGCCTGCAGCCTGACCAGGCTGCTCCGCTCCGCGACGAAGCAGAACGGTCAGACGAAGTCGGAGAACAGCCGCACGATGGCGCCCATGGTACAGGGCTCTAACGAGGGCGGCCGCTCCGCTCCACTCCCGGCGCGGGTACGGGCGGCGCGGCGCGCGGCCCCGCGCCGTGATAGATCCGGCAGCCCGTGCCACGCCCTCTCCAGCGCTGTCCGCGCTGCCGCTTCCCGCCCGAGTTCTGCCTCTGCCCCGCCATCCCGAGGCTCGCGGCGCCGTTCCGCCTCGTCGTGGTCCGGCACGCCAGCGAGCGCGAGCGGATGTCCAACACGGCGCGCTGGGCGGCCCTCGCGCTCGACGGAGCGGAGATCCTGGAGCACGCCCTCCCCGGCGTCCCGCTCGACGAGACGCTGCTCCGCGCCCCGGGCGCGGTCGCGCTCTTCCCCTCGCCGCGCCCGGAGGACGCGGCCGCGCCGGCCACGCCGCCGCCGATCCTGGTCGTCCCGGACGGCACCTGGACACAGGCTCGCCGGATGATGCAGCGCCTCCCCGCGCTCCAGCGGCTCCCGCGCCTGTCGCTCCCGGGGCCGCCTGCCGGGCTGCGACTCCGGCGGCCGCCGTGGCCGGACGGGATGTCGACGCTCGAGGCGATCGCCGGCGCGCTCGCGGCGTTCGGCGCGGGCGACGCGTCGGCGCGGCTCCTCGCGCTGCACGACGCGGGCGTCGAGCGCGTGCTCCGGCTCAAGGGGACGTGGGACGCCGACTCCGCCGCCGCGATCGCGCGTCGCCGCGCGACCGAGGTCTCCTAGAGGATCCCGATGCCCTTCGCCTACCAGCCCGGCCCGAGGGACGCCGCGACCCGCGCGCGCCGCGGCGCGTTCACGACGCCCCACGGCCGCGTCGAGACGCCGGCGTTCATGTCCGTCGGCACGCGCGCGAGCGTGACCGGCATGACGCCCGAGGAGCTCCACGCGCTCGGCGCCGAGATCATCCTCGGGAACACCTACCACCTGCTGCTCCGCCCCGGACCGGAGCTCGTCCGCGACATGGGCGGGCTCCACCGCTTCATGCGCTGGTCCGGGCCCATCCTCACCGACTCCGGCGGGTTCCAGATCTTCTCGCTCTCGCACGACCGCGTGATCTCCGAGGAGGGCGCCCGCTTCCGCAGCTACGTGGACTGCAGCGCGCAGCTCCTCTCGCCGGAGCGCTCGATCGAGGTCCAGACCGCCCTCGGCTCGGACGTGATGATGGTGCTCGACGTGTGCCTCCCGTCGACCGCGGAGCCCTCCGCGATCCGCGAGGCCATGGGCCGGACCCACCGCTGGGCGCTCCGCAGCCTCGCCGCCCG
This sequence comes from Anaeromyxobacter sp. SG64, assembly GCF_022690745.1. Classification (NCBI taxonomy): domain Bacteria; kingdom Pseudomonadati; phylum Myxococcota; class Myxococcia; order Myxococcales; family Anaeromyxobacteraceae; genus Anaeromyxobacter; species Anaeromyxobacter sp. SG64. The sequence goes on from NZ_JALCZB010000009.1 coordinate 39,523, forward strand.
GACCAACCCGGAGCAGGCGCTCTTCGCCATCGTGCAGGGCGGGCTCGTCCCGGAGCTCCGCGCCGAGTCGGCGCGCTTCCTCACGCAGCACGCCTTCGACGGGTTCGCCATCGGGGGCCTCGCGGTGGGCGACACGCGCGCCGAGCGCTTCGACGTCGTGGGCCGGACCGCCGAGCTCCTCCCCGACGAGCGCCCGCGCTACCTCATGGGCGTCGGCACCCCGCCGGACATCCTCGAGGCCATCGGTCACGGCGTCGACATGTTCGACTGCGTGCTGCCGACCACGATGGCCTGGCAGGGCACCGCGTTCACCTCCACCGGGCGCGTGCGCCTCACCCGCGGGGAGCACCGCACGAGCCAGGCGCCGCTCGACGCCGCGTGCGGGTGCTCGACCTGCGGGGGCTACACGCGCGGCTACCTGCACCACCTCGTGAAGTGCCGGGAGCCGCTCGGGCCGCGGCTCCTCTCCGTCCACAACCTGCACCACTACCTCGACCTCATGCGCGAGGCGCGCGCCGCCATCGAGGCCGGGAGCTACGCCGCGTTCGCGAAGGCGAAGCTCGACGAGCTCGACCGGCACGAGCACGACGCCTCGCGGCGTCCTCCGGGGAGGAAGACGACCGTGAGCCCGACCCAGGCCGGAGACACGACGGGGGCCGCGGCCGCGGTCGAGGGCGCGACCGGGACCGCCGCCCCGCGCTTCGAGATCGTCACCACCTCCCTCGGCGCGGCCGCGGTCCGCGATGCCCGCGCGGGCGAGGTCATGCACCCCGTCATCGGTCCGGACGTGGAGTCCGAGCGGCTGTACGTGGCCCAGTCCCGGCTGCGCGAGCGGCTCGCCGCGCCCGGCCCCCGGCTCGTGCTGCTGGACGTGGGCCTCGGCGCGGCCTCCAACGCGCTCGCCGCGCTGCGCGCCGCCGAGACGCTCGCCGCCCCGGGCCGCGGCCTCGAGATCGTGAGCTTCGAGCAGGACCTCGGCGCGCTCGCGCTCGCGACCTCCGAGGACGGCGCCGCGCGGCTCGGGCTCGACCCGGACTCGCTCTCCGCCGCCCGCGCGCTCCTCTCGAGCGGCCGCCACGAGTCGCCGCGCGTCGTCTGGCGACTCGTCCAGGGCGACCTGCTCGCGACGCTCCCGCGCGAGGAGGTGCGCGCCGACGTCGTCTTCTGGGATCCCTTCTCGCCGAAGGCGAACCCGTCGCTCTGGACCTGGGCGGCCTTCACGGCCGCGCGCGCCCGCTGCGGCGACGCGGCCACGCTCTACACGTACAGCACCGCCACCGCGACCCGCGCCGCGCTCCTGCTCGCAGGCTTCCACGTGGGCCAGGGCGATCCCAGCGGCCCGAAGGAGCAGACCACCGCCGCCGCCACGGATCCGGCGCTCCTCGCGCGTCCGCTCGACGCGCGCTGGCTCGCGCGGCTCGAGCGCTCCAGCGCGCCGTTCCCCGACGACGCCCCGCCGGACGCCCTCGAGCGGATCCGCGCGCATCCGCAGTTCAGGTGAGGGCAGGCGCGATCACCCATGTCCCCGCCCCCCTCGCCCTACGCCCCGGCCCGCTGGCTGCGCGGCGGCCACGCGATGACGATCTTCGCGAGCCTCGCCCGCGTGTACCCGCGCCCGCGGGCCCGCCGCGAGCGGTGGGAGCTGCCGGACGGCGACTTCGTGGACGTCGATCGCTACGCCGCGAGCGGCGACGCGGCCCGGCCGGTGCTCGTCGTGTGCCACGGCCTCGAGGGCTCGTCCCGCGCGCCGTACGTCCGCGGCCTCGTCGCCGTCGCGCTCGCGCGCGGGCTCGACGCGCTGGCCTTGAACTTCCGCGGCTGCTCCGGGGAGCAGAACCGACTTCCGCGCTTCTACCACTCGGGCGACACGGGAGATCTGCACGAGGTCGTGGCCCGGCTCGCCGCGGAGCGGCCCGGGCGGCCCATCGTGCTCGCCGGGTTCTCGCTCGGCGGCAACGTCGTCGTGAAGTACGTCGGCGAGCGCGGCGACGGTCTCTTCCCGGAGGTCCGCGCCGCCGCCGGCATCTCGGTCCCCTTCGACCTCCTCCGCTCGGCGCGGGCGCTCGACGCCGCGGGGTTCTGGAACCGCGTCTACCGCGAGCGGTTCCTGCGCCGCCTGCGCGAGAAGGCGCTCGCGAAGGCGCGGCGGTTCCCGGAGGCGATCGACGCGGCGCGCGTGCGGGCGGCGGCCACGTTCGCCGAGTACGACGCGGCCCTCACCGCTCCGCTGCACGGGTTCGCGTCCGCGGAGGACTACTGGACGCGCTGCTCGTCCGCGCGCTTCCTCGCCGGGGTCCGCCGGCCGCTGCTCGCCATCGCGGCGATGGACGACCCCATCGTCCCGGGCGACGCGCTCCCCCTCGCGGAGGCCCGCGCGAACCCGCTCGTCACGCTCGAGGCCACGCCGGCCGGCGGACACGTCGCGTTCGTGTCGGGCTCGCCGTTCTGGCCGGACTTCTGGGCGGAGCGGCGCGCGATCGAGTTCCTCGCGGCGGCCGCGCTCGGCGCGTGAGGCGCGGCTACTCGCCGCCCTCGGCCTCGGTCCGGCCGCCGCTCTCGAGGCGGAGGCGGACGCGCTCCCAGCCGGTCGCGGCCGCCGCGACGAGGCCGCTCCGGACGCGCTGGAAGGCGACGTTCACCGCGAAGCTCCCGAGGAGCACCGCCGTGGCGACGAGGAGCGCGCTCCCGAGCCCGAGCTGGGGCCCGATCCGGTTCGTGAGGCCCGTGAAGGTCGACCAGCCGTAGACCACCGGGACGTGGATCGCGTAGACCCCGAGCGACGCGCGGCCGACCGGCGCGAGCCGCGCCGCCCACGCCGCCGGCACCGTGGAGAGGGCCGCGAGCACGAGCAACACGGCGCCGCTCCGGAACGTGAACAGGAGCGGGTGCCCCATCGGCATCTCGCCCACCCCGGTCCCGATGGTGCCCGCGACGAGCACCGCCCCCACGAGCGCCATCCCGGCGGCGCTGCGACCACCGCCGGTGCCGGCGAGGAGCCCGACGAGCGCGCCCACGAAGAAGTAGGCCGCCCAGGGGAACAGCGGGAAGGGCGAGGTCCCTCCCGCCGCCTGCCGGAGCGCGAGCGCCGGCAGCGACCGCGGCAGCTCGGCGACGCCCGGCACGACCGGCGCCGGCGCGAGCATGCCGAGCGCGATGCAGAGGAGGCCGAGCGCGCCGATCGCCCACGCGTGCTCGCGACGCGACCACGGCAGCGCGAGGACGAGCGAGGCGGCGAGGAGCGCGAGGGCGATCGTGTGGAGCGCGTCGAACGACAGGAAGTGCGCCCACACGTCGAGCTCGCCCGCCGCGAGCCGCTCGACGCCCCAGCCCGGCCACCGGAGCGCGTAGCCGATGCCGAGCAGGAGGAGGACGCGGCCGATCCGGCCGCGCGGGATGTCGAGGCCACGCGCGCGCCCGCGCGAGATCGCGACGGTGACGGCCCAGCCCGAGACCATGAGGAACAGGGGCGCCGTGAACCCGCGCGCCTTCCAGTACAGCTCCACGCCCGCGGTGGCCCGCACGGCGGGCGCGAGCAGCGCGTCGAGGGTGTGGCCGAACACCATCGCCAGCACCCCGAGGGCACGGGCGGCGTCCAGCGCGGCGATCCGGCCCCGGGGCGGCTGCGGCGCGCTCGCCGCGGGTACGGCACGCAGCGGTGGCGCGACGGCGGAGGGACGGCGCGACTCTGTCGGCTGATGGGTCGCCTGCAACGGAGCGGCTCGCGGAAACGGGCGGGCGCCGGGCCACTCGGCTCCGGCGCCTCGCGCGCGAAACCTATAACACGGACCCGTCCGCCGCGCTCCCCGTCCGGGCCGCCCGCAGGACGGCCCGGACGGTCGGTTCCTTCCCTACTTCAGCCCGCCCTTCACGTACTTCGCGACGGCCTGGATCTCGGCCTCCGTCATCTTGCCCTTGAACGCCGTCATCTTGCCCTTGCCGTTCTCGATCGTCTTCGCGATGTCGGCCTCGCTGGCCGTCAGCGTGGTGAGGTCCTTCGCGCCGAGCTTCTGGGCCATCGGGGTGTTGCCCTTGCCGTCCTTGCCGTGACAGGCGGCGCAGCGCTTGGCGAAGATCTCGGCGGGGGCGACGCCCTCGGCGCGAGCGACGGCGGCGGCGGCGAGGACGACGAGGGCGACGGCGATGCGCTTCATGTGCTTCCTCCCTTGTGCGTGGTTCAGTGCGCCGGGAACCCGGCGCCGCTCGGACCCGGCGCGGCCACCCGCTCCGGCGCCCGGAAGGTTCCGACGAGGATGGGCGCCGCGATCTTCACGAGCGCCGTGAAGACGAGGAACCCGACCCCGAACACGCCCGCCGCGATGGCCCATTCCGTCGCGGTCGGGGTGTACTCGTAAATTTCGCCCAGCGTGTCGGGCGTGAACCCCGGGATGATGAGGCCCATCCCCTTCTCGATGTAGACGCCCGCCCAGATGAGCAGGCAGCCGAGGTTCAGCGTGACGTAGTTCCTCCGGGTGCGCGGGATGAGGAACAGCACGAACGCGGCGACGCTGCAGGTGAGCGACAGCCACGCGTACGGCACCAGGGCCCGGTGACCGTCGAGGCCGCCCCAGAAGTACTGCGTGTACCGGAGGTGCTCGGTCGCCGAGTAGTACTCCTTGAACAGCTCGGCGCCGAGCAGGAACAGGTTCAGGAACATCGCGTAGCTCATGAGCTCCGCGATCTTCCAGATCGCCTCGTCCTTGATCGGGAACCGGTTCGTGCGGCGCAGGATCTGGAACAGGATGATCATGACCGCGGGGCCGGAGCAGAAGGCGGACGCGATGAAGCGCGGCGCGAGGATGGAGGCGTTCCAGTACGGGCGCGCGGCCATGCCGTTGTAGAGGAACGCGGTCACGGTGTGCGTCGAGATGGACACCGGGATCGAGAGCAAGACGAGCGGCAGGAAGATCCGCCTGTCGTAGTGCTCGCCGCGGTACGTCTTGAAGAGCAGGTAGAGGACGAGCGCGACGTTCAGGAGCAGGTACGTGTTGAGGACGAGCGCGTCCCAGGCGAGGAGCGAGCGCGGCCAGTTCGGCGTGCCGAGGAGCGGCATGACGTGGAGGAACCGGTCCGGCCGGCCCATGTCCACGAGGATGAACAGGAGGCACATGGTGAGCGCGCTGATGGCGAGCAGCTCGCCGAGCACCACCACCTCCTTGATCGGCTTCCACTGGTAGACGTAGGCCGGGACGACGAGCAGCACCGCCGCGGCCGCGACGCCCACGAGGAAGGTGAAGTTGCCGATGTAGAACGCCCACGAGACCTGATCGCGCATGTTCGTCGCGATGAGCCCCGTGCGCACCTGGTGGACGTAGGCGATCGCGCCGACCGCCACGAGCGCGAGGAGCGCCGCCACCCAGGCCTTGTACGCGCGCCCGCCGGTGACCAGGAGGCGCGCGCTCCCCTTCACGAACTCCGCCGCTCCGCTCATCGCCCGCCTCGCTAGGTCGCGTAGAAGTAGTAGAACTGCGGGTGCGTCGCGAGCTCCTCCTTGAAGACGAACACCCGCTTCGTCTCCATGACCCGGCGGATCTCGCTCTCCGGATCGAGGAGGTTGCCGAACTTGCGCGCGCCCACGGGGCAGACCTCGACGCAGGCCGGGTAGCGCCCCTCGCGCGTGCGCTGGATGCAGAAGGTGCACTTCTCGACCACGCCCTTCGGACGCGGGCGGTTGCCGAGGTAGTGCTGGTGCGGGTTCAGCTCGTCCGCGGGCAGGGTCGGCGTCGCCCAGTTGAAGTGGCGCGCGCCGTACGGGCAGGCGGACATGCAGCAGCGGCACCCGATGCACCAGTCGTAGTCGATGACGACGATGCCGTCCTTCTCCTTCCACGTCGCCTGCGTCGGGCACGCCTTCACGCAGGGCGGGTTCCGGCACTGCTGGCACTGGACGGGCATGTAGAACTTGCCCGGCCGCGGCACCGCGTCCGCCTCGTAGTAGTGGTTCGCGTGGGCGAGATCGACGCCGTGCTCCTTGTCCATCTCCATCACCCGGATCCACTGGATCTGCGGGCTCTGCCGCGACGGGTTGTTCTCCGCCACGCACGCGTAGACGCAGCGGCGGCAGCCGACGCAGCGCGAGAGGTCGAGGCCGTAGCCGAACTCGACGCCGGGCCGCGGGCCGGTGGCGGACACCGTGGTCTTCTTCCCGAAACGCTCGAGGTTCTTCCGCTCCACCTTCGCGAGCACGTGGCGGAGCTCGTCCGGCGAGAGCTCCTTGAAGTGGCCGCGCAGGAAGTCCTCCATCTCCACGCCGCAGGAGGAGAGCGCCGCGACGGCGGCGCCGGCGGCGGCGGTGCGCATGAAGGCGCGGCGCGACGGGTCGGCGGGCGCGTCCGCCACGACGGGCAGGCTCTTCCGCTCGGACATGGCTACCTCCCGCCCGCGGCGGTGGTGGAGGCCTTCGGCGCCACGGGGCGGCGCATCTCCTCGGGACGGAGCGGCCGCGGCTCGGGGCGCAGCATCTCCAGCGTGGGCGCGGTGGTCTTCTTCCCGTCCACCTCGATCTCCTTCACGCCCTTGAAGCCCGGCGTGTGCGGGTTGTGGCAATTCACGCAGAGGAAATAGGTCTTCTGGCCGTCCCACTGGCCGACGCGCTTGCCGTGCACGCCCGCGCGCCAGTCGCGGTACTTGTCGCCGTGGCACTGGCCGCAGAGCCGGTACGACTCCGTGAACGGCACCGTCTCGCCGCTCGCGAGCTTCAGCACGTCCCGGTTCTGCGCGTCGTGGCAGTCGAGGCACCAGCGCGCGTTGGAATCGTGGTCGAACACCTTCTGGATGTCCTCGTGGAACGTGAGCTCGCGGCGGGTGCGATCGCCCGGATCGACGTGGCACCCGCTGCACGGGAAGATCCCCTCGGAGAACGGAGGCGGCTCCGCCTGGATCAGCGGAGGCGTCCTCGGCCCCTCCGCCGTCTCCCGCGCCTTCGCGCCGTTCGCCGGCTCGGGGCTGGGCTCGCTCTTCGTACTCTTCGTCGGTCCCGCCGGGCTCGCGGCAGGGTTACCGCCCGCGGCGTGCGCGGGCGGCGGTGACGCGAGCGCGGCGGCGACGATCGCCAGGATCGTCAGGGCATGGGTGTCGAGGCGCATGGAGTCTCCCGCTCTCGGGGGAACGTACTCCGCGACTTGATCTGTCGTTTGATCTAGGTCAATTCGATGCTCGCTCGCTTGGGGCGTGAGCGCCCACTGACGCCGCGTCTACGCACCCTTGCGCGGCAACCGGAGCGCCCGCTCCTCCTGCCGCCGCCATTGACCGTGCGCCGCCCCGGAGGCCGCGAGCCGCTCGAGGATGGCCCCGCTCGCGGCGTCGATGCGTCCTGGCGGCTCGCGCGCCCAGGGGGTGCCGGGCAAGGGCATGAACGCGTGCGCGTGCACGCGCGCTCCCTCGGCTGCGAGCCGGAACATGGCCTGACGCGTCGCGACGCGGTCCTCCTCGGTCTCGCCCGGCAGGCCGAAGATGAAGTCCACCGACGGCAGGAACCCGGCCTCCAGGGCGAGCCGGGCCGCGCGCGCCACGCTGCCCGCGTCGTGCCCGCGCTGCATCGCCGAGAGCAGCCGATCCGAGCCCGACTGGCCGCCGATGACGACCGTCCGGTTGTCGCAGTAGCGGCGCAGCAGCGCGAGCGCCTCGGCGGAGACGTGCTCGGGGCGGAGCTCCGACGGAAACGAGCCGACGAAGAGCCGCCGCGCTGGTCCGATCGCCTCGCGCGCGGTGGCGAGCAACGCCTCCAGCGCGGCGAGATCGCAGCCGCCGTCGTCCGAGCCCCACGAGAGCGCCGACGGCGTGAGCACGCGCAGGTCCCGAGCGTCGACGCGCGCGAGGGCGCGAGCCCAGCGGCGGATGGAGTCGAGCGAGCGGTGGCGGAAGCGGGCGCGGAAGAGGAACGGCGTGTGACAGAACCGGCACGCCCAGATGCAGCCGCGGGTGATCTCGAGCGGCCCGATCCGGCCGGCGCGCGGCGCGAAGGGCGGCACCTCGTCCAGATCCACGGGCGGTGCGCGGCCGCTCCTGCGCACGCCGCCGCCGTCGAGCCAGGCGAGCCCGGGCCCTCCGCGCGGATCCTCCCCCACCGCGACGCGCGCGAGCAGCGCGGGCAGGGTCTCCTCCCCTTCCCCGATGGCCACGAGGTCGAACCCCGCCGCGAGCGTGCCCGCAGGATCCGCGCTCGCGTGCGGCCCGCCCGCGACGTGCAGCACGCGTGGGTCGGGAACCGCGGCTCGCACGCGGGCGAGCTCCGCGGTCACCTCGTCGAAGCTCGCCGTGTAGAAGGACCAGGCGACCACCGGCCTGCGCCCTTCGTTCGACGCCGTCCGCGCGGCTTCGATCACGGCCTCGGGCGAGGTCGCGACGACGGCGGGGACGTCCGTGGTGGCGGGATTCGTCTCGACCGCGCCGAGGAGCACGTTGAGCGCGTGGCGGGCGGTCCTGCGGTAGTGGAGGACGAGAGTGGTCACCGCCCAGCGAGCGTGCTCCGGGTCGCGGTGGTGGGCAAGGGGCGGCCGGACGGGCTTGGTGGACGGAGTCGGTCTTGGTCAGGGTCGGGTCGGGGTCGAGGCCGAGGTCGGGTCGCGCTCGCGGCCCGTTCGCGCGGCTCGCTTCCGCTGCACCGCGACGACACGCATCGTGAACGACCCACCTCGCCGACGATCGCGAGCGCCGAGGTTCGGCGGCGGTTACGGAACGCTCCCATGCCGACCCGCTCCATCGACGTGCTGCGACCGCGCCGGCCACCGGCGTGGAGTCCCGCGGAGGGCCCGGCGGCGGCCCCCCAGCAGCGGCTTCCCCGCCCGTCGATCGTCCGGGCCGATGGGAGCACCGCGCGCGGCTCCGGCGCGCTGTGGGCTCCGAGCCAGGGCCCCTGCCGCCCGGAGACCGGGGGCGCGGGCGGCGAGCCCAGCGGCCACAACATCCCCATCCGGAAGGACTGCTGGGACTAGGACGATCGAGGCACGGTGGCGACCAGGTCGTCGCCGCGATCGCTGCGCGTCTCGATCGGCCTACCGCCACTCGCAGCGGAACTCGCAGCAGTCCGCCTTCCGCGCGCGGCAGCGCGTCTCCACCACGCTGACGCCGAGACCACCGCAGATCTCGATCGCGCGCTGGAGCCACCCGACGGTCGTCAGGCAGTCCTCGGCGACCACCTCTTCCTCGCCGCAGGTGCGGATCAGCGCCGCGCGCTCTCCGGTCGCCTCGTGGACGCGGTGTCCGGAGGAGTGCTGCGCCGCGTACATGCGAGGCACGTCCGCGAGGAACCGCTGGGGATCACCGTCGCGCACGAACGCTCGCTGGACCCCCGCCGCTCCCAGGTTCGTCGAGGCGCTGAACCGGCCCATGTCCAGGAACAGCCGCGTCCGGTCTCCGTTCGCGAGGATCGCCGCGGCGGTCATCTCCAGGCGGAGCAGGAGGTCCGCCGGATACCAGCCGCTCTGGAGGACGATCCCGCGGAGCGCCTCCTGATCCGCCTTCGAGAGGTGCCGCACCACGCGCCCCGACTTCTCCTCTCCCTGGGCCTCCAGGTACTTCAGGCGCGCGAGGAGAAGGGTCCCCTTCACCTTCCCCGTCGCTCGCGCGCCAGTCTGGGGCGATACGGCAGAAGCGCTGGGGCTGTCGGGCATGGATGTCGGCCTCCGCGGCGATCGACCGCACGCGCCACTTCGCCTTCCCCGCGCGCCGGTGTCAATCTCCTCCACTCTCGGTGCTTGCGCCTACACACACCCACGGCATACCCGGGCGGGATGAACGTGAGCCCATGCGTCGGGAGGTCCCCGGCTAGAACGTCCCCTGCGCGAGCAGGTCTCGCATCGCGACGGTGCCGACGAGCCTCCGCCGATCGTCGACCACCGGCAGCCGGTCGAGGTCGGTCTCCCCGAAGCGCTCCGCCACCTCCGCCAGGCTCATCGTGGTCGTGATCGGGACCACGTCCCGGTTCACCACGTCGGCCGCCACGATCATCCCCAGGTGGGCGTGATCGGAGATGGTGCCCTTCAGGGCGTCGAGCTGGATGACGCCGAGGAGCTCGTTGTCGACGGTGGTCACGTAGAGATCGTGCCCCGGAGGCAGGGAGAGGAGCTTCTTCAGCATCTGGTCGAACGGCAGCGTCGGCTCGACGCGCACGGCGTCGGGCACGACCAGCGCGGCCACGGGGGTGCGGCGGAGCCAGTCCGGGCGGGGCAGCTCGGGGAGCCGCACGCCGCGCCGGCGAAGCGGCGCGGTGTAGAGCGAGTCGGGCTCGATGGCCCGGCTCGTCGCGGCGGCGATCGCGGCCGAGAGCATGAGCGGGAGGATGACGCCGTAGTCGCCCGTCATCTCGAAGATGATGAGCACCGACGACACCGCCGCGTGCGTCGTGCCGGCGAGCACGCCCGCCATCCCGACGAGGGCGAGCGCGCCGGGAGGCGCGAGCCCCGGGAAGACGAGCGCGAGGAGCTCGCCCGCCGCGCCGCCGATGGCGGCCCCGTAGAAGAGCGACGGCGTGAAGAGTCCACCGGGGACGCCGGAGCCGGTGCACAGCGCGCTCGCCGCGAGCTTCAGCAAGGGGAAGATCAGCAGCGCCTTGAGCTGCACGGTGCCGAGCAGCATCGCGTGCACGCTGTCGAACCCGTTGCCGAGCACGGGCGCCCAGCGCACGGACATGAGCCCGACGACGAAGAGCCCGAACACCGGGAGGAGCGGCTTCATCCAGCGCGGGAACCGCTCGAACGTGACCTCCACCCACCCCATCACCCGGACGAAGATCACCGAGGCGAGGCCGAGGAAGGGCGCGAGGACGAGGCCGGGGACGAGCTCGCGCGGGTGGAGCAGCTCGTACTCCGGGATGATGTAAGTCATGTGCGCGCCGGGCAGGATGCGCGAGACCGCGGTCGCGACCACGCACGACACGACGATGGGCCCGAGCAGCTCGAGCGCGAACGAGCCGAGGAGCACCTCGAGCCCGAAGAGCGCGCCCCCGATCGGCGTGTCGTAGGCGGCCGCGATGCCCGACGCGGCGCCGCACGCGACGAGGACCCGCGTCTGCCGCTCGTCGAGCCTGAGACGCGACGCGAGCCAGGATCCCGACGACGCCCCGGCCTGCACGAGCGCGCCCTCTCGCCCGAGGGACGCGCCCATGCCGACGGCGATGATCGAGAGCAGCCCCCGCGCCATGGTCGGCCCGAGCGCGAGCTGGCGGTCGCGGTGCCAGATCGCCTCGATGATGCGCGCGGTGCCGTGGCCGCCCATCGGCCGCCGCCAGAACAGATAGACGACCGTGACGAGCGCGCCCGCGAGGGTGGGCACGAGGACGCGCTGGAGCGGCGGCGCGGCCTCGACCGCGGCGATGAACCGATCCGCGTCCGGCCAGGCGAGCCCCTGGACGAGTCGCAGGACGTAGAGCAGCGCGCCCGCGCCCAGCCCGGAGAGCAACCCCGTCGCGATGACGAGCACCCAGAAGCGCTGCGCGGCTCCGGGCAGGACGCGGAGGAAGTCGCGCAGCGACCGGAAGAACAGCGGCGGTGCGCCCCCCGCCGGCACTCGCGCGCCGAGGGGCGTTCCGCCCTGCGCGGCGCCCGTCCCGCGAACTGTTCCCGTCCCAGCCAAGCGTGCGCGCGCCGTCCGTGTCCCAAGCTCCGCACGATCCAGGCACGTCGGCAACGGCTGCGGTGGCGCACCGGCGTCGCACACGCCCCCGCCGGACCGCCACGCCGCTCGCCGCGAGGGCTCTACCGCCCGCCGGGATGGGGCGCAAGCTTCCGGGAGTGGATCCGGCGAAGGAGGTCGTCTCGGAGCCCGGCGCACGCACCGCGCGGGAGTTCACCCGCCGTGCCCACGCGCTCGCGAAGCTGCACGCCGTCCTCGCCGTGGGCGCCCTCGCCGGCGAGGTGCTCCTCCTGGTGCGCGGCAGGGTGCTCGTCACGCTCGCGCAGCGGTCGAACGTCGAGACCCTCACCCTCGCGTTCTTCGCCGTCTTCTTCGCCTACGTCGGCTTCCTCGGGGCGCGCGGCGTCCCGGGCGCGCTCCGCGTCCTGCGCTACGCCCTGCTCGCCAGGACGCGGGGCCGCGACCACGCAGAGCGCGCGAAGCACGAGGCGCTCGGCCCGCCCCGGGGCGAGAGCCCCCTCGCGGCGCTGAGCGTCCTCGTCGAGCGGGAGGACGCTCCCGGGCGCCCGTTCGAGCTGGCGGTGGAGGACGCGGCCGGCTCCATGGGGCGGCTCCACGTGGACGGCGCGCGGGTGCAGCACGCGCCGCACCGCCGCGACGGCTCGAACAACCTCATCGCCTACCTCGCGCACCAGGTGCAGGACGTGGCGGGCAGGCGCCAGGGGCGCGTGGTCGACGTGGTGGAGTGGGGCACGCTCGACGACGAGTCCACGCACCAGTTCCTCGCGCTCGCCGAGTTCGGGCGGAACCTCGGCGTCGCGCTCGGCAAGGAGGGGCTGTGGCCTCGCGTCACCCTCACCGCGGAGGACTGCGCCGAGCTCGAGCGCCGTCTCGCCGCGATCTGCCCTGCCCTTCGCGACGAGGGGTTCCTTCCGCACTGGGAGTACGAAGCGGAGCACAAGCTCCCCATCGTGCCCGAGCCGCTCGGGCTCGCGAGCCTCGGGCGGAGCGAGCGGCGTGCGGATCCGCTCCCGTCCCTCACCGCGCTCGCCCTGGTCGTCGCGACGGCGACGTCGATCCTCGCCGCCCTCGTCCTCTATCCGCCCTGGGTCCCGGGGAAGTGACGTGAAGCGCGCGCTCGCCCTCGTCGTCGCCGCGGTCGCCGGAGCCCTCGCGGTCCGGGCGTGCGCCGGCCCGCGGCCGTCGGTCGCCGCGACCTGGCTGGAGCAGCGGTCGGACGGGTGGATCGCCGCCGCGCGGATCCGGAACGCCGGCGGCGACGGCGAGATCCAGGTCACGTTCCGGCTCCGCGATCGGGTGACCGGACGGACGATCCCCGCCGAGGGCACGGCGCAGGTGCGCCGCGGCGAGGAGGTCGAGGTGCGCGCCGCCGTGCCCGCGCCGCCCGGCGACTGGTCGGTCGAGGCGGAGTCGGAGTACCCGCCGCAGTGACGCGACGGGGGCCGCTACGTCGGCGTGCCCGGCTCGGGCACCGTCGCAGGGGCGCCCCGCCGCCGGACCACCGCCACCATGACGAGCAGCACCGCGATGCCCGTGAACGTGAGCACCACGTCCATGGCGAGCGAGCCGTGCGAGCCGCGCAGGCTCGCCGGGAAGAGCGGCGCGCTCGCCGCCCAGCCGTCGAGCCAGGTGACGTAGCTGATGGCGAGGTTCGAGGCCGAGTTGAAGAGCGCGTACTTCGTGGTCGTCGCGGCCGTGTGGCCGATGAGCTCGAGCACCATGCCCGCCCAGGTCGCGAAGGCGATCCCGTTCGCGAACGAGTACGCGAGCGTGCCCCACGCGTACGTCGCCGGCGTGAGCGGCGCGAGCAGCATGGCGAGCGCGGAGAGCGCGGTGATCCCGCCGGCCACGGCATAGGCGAGCCGGCGGCTCATCCGATCCGCGAGGTAGCCGCCCACGAGCGAGCCCGCCGCGCTGGTGATGCCGCCGCCGAGCCCGTTGACGAGCTCCACCACGCGGGCCGACGCGCCGAAGTCGGGCGCCATGCCGGCGAAGAGGTTCGTGAGGGCGCCGCAGCCGACGGGGACGAGGCAGATGACGAGCCCGGTGAACCCCGCGCGGCTGCGCACCGTCCGGCCGAGGTCCTTCGTCATCTCCCACAGGTGCAGCCCGAGCGCGCGCGCCACGCTCCCCGCCCGCGCCACCGCCGCGTCCACCCGGCGGGGCTCGACGATCCGGAGCGCGAGCGAGGCGCTCGCGACGACGACGAGCGCGAGCACGATCCCCCCCGCCCGCGGCGAGACGTGCTCGGACACCCACAGCGCCAGGGCGCCGAGGAGGCCCGTACCGCCCACGTTCGAGGCCATCGAGAACCCGCCCGCCTTGCCCTTGTCCTCGAAGCGGGTGGTGATGGCCATGAGCGCGTTGTTGGCCGCGTGGCCGGTCGTCGCCGTCGCCTGCGCGAGCATGATGAGCGTCGTGTAGAGGCCGAGGTTCCGGAGCGGATCGGGGACGAGCGAGGCGGCCACGAGCAGCGCCGCGGTCGCCGTCGTCATGGCGAGGTACCAGGCGCGCTTCAGCGACCCGATGTCGAGCACCGGGATCCAGAGGATCTTGAACGCGTGCGGGGCGAACACCGCCGCGCTGATCGCGCCGACCCGGTCGAGCGGCACCCCGCCCTGCCGCAGCCAGAACGGCATCGCGATCATCGCGTAGCCGACCGCCGCGCCGAACGGGAGGTCCAGGAACAGGAACAGCCAGGGGGGCGTCGGGCGGGCGGGCGGAGCCGCGGGCGTCGAGGTCACGCGGGGGAGTCTAAACGGCCGACCCTGATTCGCGAACAGGCGAGCGAAGCGAACCCGCCGGGGCGACGCCGCGGAGGCGGCGAAGCCGCTCGCGGCAGCGCACGGGCCCCGGCGAGCGGGGCGGGGGACGCAGTCCCCCGTTCGAACGTTTATCGCGCCTCGAGCCAGGCGCCGACCGCGGCCTGGGTCCGCTCGCGCAGCGCCACGTCCTGGCGGAGCCGCTCGAGCGTCTGGGCGATGGCCTGGCGCGCCTCGCCGAGCGGATGGGCCGCGAGGAACGCCTCCGCCTCCTCGAGCTCGCCGCGCTCGACGAGCGCGCCCATGGCCTCGACGACGCGCCGGAGCAGCATCGGCGCTCCCTTCACCCGTCCGTGCAGCTCCTCCCAGTCCGCCCGCAGCCTGTCCCAGAACGGGCGCCGCGCGGTGCGGTTCGCGAGGAGCGCCGCGACGAACGAGGCGACGTCCTGCAGCGGGACCTCGTCCGTGAAGACGAGGTCCACTCCCCGCGCCGCGAGCGCAGGCTCCTCGAAGGACGCGAGCGCGAGGAGCCAGCGGCGCCGGAAGGCGGGGTCGGTCTCCTTGGCGAAGAGCCCGCGGAACGCCTCGAAGCGCGCGAGGTCGCCGCCGCGCGCCGCCATCGCCACGGCGGCGTCGTGCAGGTTCGGCTCGAGCGCCCCGCGGTCGCCGCCGATCCAGCGGTCGAGCCGCGCCGCCGCCTCGTGGGTCACGCCCGCGCTCCGGGCCACGAGCCCGAGGGCGCGCACCGCGGCGGCGCGCCGGAGGCGCACCTCGTCACCCTCGCTCGGCGCCGCGCCCCAGCCGCACGCGGCGAGGCGCGGCCCGAACAGCGTCACGACGAGCGCCGCGAAGCGGAGCCGGTCGCCGTCGCCGAGGAGGCGGTACTCGATGGCGGACAGGCGCGCGACGAGCTCGTCGAGGACCGCGTGATCCTCCTCGCCGCCGAAGCGCGTCACGAGATCGAGGAACGCCCCGATCTCCCGCTCGCCGCTCCGCACGAGCGCCCACTCGTCGGAGACGAGCTGGATGCGCTCCGCGGGCGCGAGCCCGGCGAGGTTCTGCCCCAGGGCCTCGAGCCCCGCGGCGTCGTAGGCGACCCGGTAGAACCCCGTCGCGCCGGCGTTGGCGCAGACGAAGGCGGGCGCGTCGGCCCCCGCGAGCTCCACCTCCGCGCGCCGCTCGCGCAGGAGGACGCGCTGCTCCGTCACCCGATCGCCGTCGCCGTGGCGGAGGACGAGCGGCACCGGCCAGACCGTGTCTTCCCCACCCGCGGCGCTCCCCTCCGAGAAGAACCGCCGCTGCTCGAGCGTGAGCACGCGCCCCTCGCGGCGGACGTGCACGAGCGGGAACCCGGGCTGGCCGATCCAGGCGTTCGCGAGCTCGACCACCGGCTCGCGCGAGGCCTCGGCGAGCGCGCCCCACAGGTCGTCGGCGACGGCGTTCCCCTTCGCGTGGCGGCGCATGTAGAGCCGGATCCCGTCCCGGAACCGCTCCGCGCCGAGGTAGCCCTCGATCATGCGGAGCACCGCCCCGCCCTTCTCGTAGGTGATGAGGTCGAACGCCTCGCCTGCCGCGTTCACGTCGCGGATCTCGGCGTGGATGGGGTGCGTGGAGCGCAGGGCGTCGAGGTGCATCGCCGCCGCCTTGCCCTGGTCGAACTCGAGCCAGACGCGCCAGGCGGGGTTCCACTGATCCACGACCTTGAACGCCATCCAGGTGGCGAACGCCTCGTTGAGCCAGAGGTCGTCCCACCACGTCATGGTGACATAGTTGCCGAACCACTGGTGCGCGAGCTCGTGGGTGACCACCTCGGCCACCCGCTTCTTCTGGGCGAGCGACGCGGTCCCCGGATCGAGGAGGAGGGCGACCTCGCGGAAGGTGATGAGCCCCGCGTTCTCCATCGCCCCGGCCTCGAACTCGGGGAGCCCGACCTGATCGACCTTGCCGAACGCGTACGGCACGCCGAAGTAGTCCTCGAGGCGAGGCAGCACCTCGACGGCGACGGCCTGGCCGAAGCCGGTGAGCGGGAGCTTCTCGGGCGAGGCCCAGGTGCGGACCGGCACGCCGCGGACGTTCACGGATGGGAAGGACTGCACCCCGCCGACGACGAGCGCGACGAGGTAGGTCGGCAAGGGCGGGGTCTCGGCGAAGACCACCCGCCGGCGGCCCCCGGGGAGCACCTCCTCGCCCTCGGGTGCGCCGTTCGAGAGCACGACCGCGCCCGCGGGCGCCTCGATCGTGAGCCGCCACGTCGCCTTGAAGCCCGGCTCGTCGAACGAGGGGAACACGCGCCGGGCGTCCGCCGCCTCGAACTGCGTCGCGCAGAGGGCGGGGGCCGCGAGGTAGAGCCCGCGGAGCCCCGGGCTCATGCGCCCGGTCCAGGCGAGCTCGAGCGTGCCCGGCCCGCCCTGCACCGGCTCCGCGAAGCGCAGGACGACGGTCTCGCTCGCGGGCGCCGGCGTGACCGACGCGACGAGGACGCGGCCGCCGGCGTGGAGCGCGGCGCGTGTCACGTCGAGCTCGGCGGCGTGCAGGACGATCTCGTCCACCCCCCTCGAGGACGAGAGCTCGATCCGCTCGCTGCCCGAGAAGCGCTTTCCGTCGAGATCGACGGACAAAGTGGCCTCGTAGCGGAGCGGACGGAGATGGGGCGGGAGCCGGAAGGTGCGGTCGTCGGTGGGGTGTGGCATCGGTCGGTCCTCGAGCGCGCGCGCGGCGCACGCGCAAGGCGTAACCGATGACGGCCGCGTTCCCCACGACTTTCGGCAGGGCACGTGACGTGGCGCAGCTGGATACCCGCGCGGGCGCGCGCCGACCCGCCGGGGCCGGGACGGAGCCGGCTCTACGCGGACACGGCCCCGGAGCTCCGCCATCCTCGCGGCGCTAAACGACAGTTCGTGATTCGCGATCACCTTTGGTGACGCGAATCACGCTGTCGTTCAGCCATGTTCGAACGGGGGCTGCGCCCCCGCCCCGCCGAGCGAAGCTCGTCGGGGCCCCACCCCTGCCCGCCGGGTCCCGTGCGCCGCCGCGAGCGGCTTCGCCGCTTCCGCGGCGTCGCCCCGGCGGGCTCGCGTCGCTCGCCTGGTCCTCGAATCATGATCGGCCGTTTAGATGCCCGCCCCGTCCTTCGGGGCGGCCGGCGCGGCCAGCCCGTCGGCCTCGTCCGGCTCCCTGCGCGGCCCCGTCTCCACGCGCGCCTCGCGCGACTGCGCGGGCTCGAGGCGCGGCAGGCGGACGGCGAAGGTCGTCCCGGTGCCGGGAGAGGAGACCACACCCACGTCGCCCCCGTGCGCCTCCACGAGGCTCCGCACGATGAAGAGCCCCAGCCCGAGCCCGCCGCGCCTGCCGCGGCGCGCGCCGGAGCGGAACGGGTCGAAGATCGACGGGAGCAGCTCGCGCGGGATCGCGCCGGCGTTGCGGACGCGCAGCTCCACCGTGCGCGGGTCCCCGCCGTCCACCTCGACCCGCACCGGCCGATCCTCGCCGTGCTGCAGCGCGTTCGCGACGAGGTTCGACACCACGCGCCCGAGCCGGTCGACGTCCCACTCGCCGGAGTCGTCGCCGCGCACCTCGACGACCGTCCGCTCCGGGTGCTCGCCCTCGAGCTCGCCCACGATGCGCCGGGCGATCTCCCCGAGCCGCGCGGCTCGCCGCTCCAGGCGGATCCCGCCGCTGACGCGCAGGCGGGTGAAGTCGAGCAGCTCCTCGATCATCCGCGCCATCCGGCGCCCGGAGAACAGGATCCGCTGGGCGGTCCTCACGGTGGGCTCGCTCTCGGCGCGGCGCTGGATGAGCTCGGCCGAGGTGAGGATGGAGGAGAGCGGGTTCCGCAGGTCGTGCGCGAGGATCCCGGCGAAGGTCTCGTTCATGCGCAGCTGCTCGCGGAGCTGCGCCACGAGCCCGTCTCGCTCCTCGAGCCGGGCGGCGAGCTCGCGCCGCTGCCGCGCGAGCTGCAGGAAGACGTCCACCTTGGAGCGGACGACGTGCGGATCGAGCGGCTTGTGCAGGAAGTCCACCGCCCCGGCCTCGTACCCCTGGAACACGCGCCCCGGCTCCCGGGCCGCCGCGGTCACGAAGATGACCGGCACCCCGCGCGCGTGCCGCGTGCCGCGCATCAGCTCGGCGAGCTCGAAGCCGTCCATCTCGGGCATGTGCACGTCGAGCACCGCGAGCGCGTACTCGTGGCGCAGGACGAGCTCGAGCGCGTCCTCGCCGGAGCGGGCGCAGTGGATCTCGAGCCCGTCCCTCGCGAGCAGCGCCTGGAGCGCGACGAGGTTCTCCTCTCGATCGTCGACGAGGAGGATCTTCTCCGGGCCGCTCACCGCCTCACCCCCGTCCGTCCCAGGGCGGCGAGGTGGACGCGGAGCTCCGCGGGCGAGAGCACGAGCTCTGGGTCCGCGGCGCGGAGGGCCGCCTCGGGCATGAGCGGCGACGACGCCGTCGCCGGGTCCTGGACGATCGCCAGCCCGCCGGCGCGACGCACGGCGGCGAGGCCCGCGGCGCCGTCGCTGCTCGCGCCGGAGAGCACCACCGCGACGACGCCGTCCGCGAAGGCGTCGGCCGCCGACTCGAGGAGCGGATCGATGGCCGGCCGGGAGTGATGCACGGGAGCGTCGACGGACAGCGCGAGCGTACCGTCCCCCTCGAGGAGCAGATGATAGTCGGGCGGCGCGAGGTACACCGTACCCGGGCACGCGCGCGCCTTGTCCTCCGCCTCGACGACCGGGAGCGCGCTCCGGGTGCCGAGGACCTCCGCCAGGAGGCTCGGCTGCCCCGCGGGCAGGTGGACGACGACGACCACGGGCAGCGGGTAACCCGGCGGCAGCGCGGGGAGGATCTCGAGGAGCGTCTCGATCGCCCCGGCGGATCCGCCGATGACCACGATGCGCGGCTCGGCCACGTTCACGCCCTCCGGTAGATCCGCTCTCCCCGATCGAAGTCGGTGAAGCGCCCGGCCTGGGCGGAGAAGCGGACGGTCTCGCGCGCGCCGAGGCCGAGGAACCCCATGGGGCAGAGCGCGTCGGCGAAGAGGCGCAGCGCCCGGTCCTGCAGCCCGCGGTCGAAGTAGATGAGCACGTTCCGGCACGAGACCATCTGCACCTCGGCGAAGACCTCGTCGGTCGCGAGGCTGTGGTCGGCGAACACGACGCGCGCGCGGAGCGAGCGGTCGAACGCGGCGCCGCCGTAGCCGGTCACGTAGTGATCGGACAGCGAGCCCTTCCCGCCCGCGCGCTGGTAGTTCTCGCTGAACGCGGGCATGCGCTCGAGCGCGAACACGCCCGCCTCCGCCTGCGCGAGCGCCGGCGGGTGGATGTCCGTGGCGTAGATGATCGTCCGCTCGAGGAGCCCCTCCTCCCGCAACAGGATCGCGTACGAGTAGACCTCCTCCCCGGTCGCGCAGCCCGCGATCCAGAGCTTCACCGACGGATACGTGGCGAGGACCGGCACCACCCGCTCCCGCACCGCCCGGAAGTACGAGGGGTCGCGGAAGAGATCGCTCACCTGGATCGTGAGGTCCTCGAGGAGCTGCGGGAAAACGGTGGGCTCGTGGAGCACGCGCTCCTGCAGGGCGGACAGCGTCCGGCAGCCGAGGCGGTGGGCGGCGCGCACGAGGCGGCGCTTCATCGAGGCCCGGCCGTAGCGGCGGAAGTCGTACTGGTACTTCTCGAAGATCGCCTCGAGGAGGAGCTGGATCTCCAGATCGACGTCTTGCGAGGCCAAAGGTCTCCTAGCGCGGCATCCAGACCCGCATGAGCGAGAGGAGCTTCTCGAGGTCGATGGGCTTCGAGACGTAGTCGTTCGCCCCGGCGTCGAGGCAGCGCTGGCGATCGTCCGCCATCGCGCGGGCGGTGAGCGCGATGATGGGCAGCTTCGCGAGCCGCGGATCGGCGCGGATGCGCCGCATCGCCTCGTATCCGTCCATCTCCGGCATCATGATGTCCATCAGCACGAGGTCCGTGCGGGGAGTGCGCGCGAGCACCTCCAGCGCCTCGCGCCCGTTCCGCGCGATGTCCACCGTCGCGCCGCGCGCCTCGAGGAGCGCCGCGAGCGCGAACACGTTGCGGACGTCGTCCTCCACCACCAGCACCCGGCGGCCCTCGAAGGCGGCCTCGCGGCTGCGCGCCACCTGGAGCATGCGGCGCCGCTCCGGCGGGAGCTCGGACTCGACCTGGTGGAGGAACAGCGTGACCTCGTCGAGGAGCCGCTCGGGTGAGCGCGCCCCCTTCACGATGATGGACCGCGAGTAGCGCCGCAGCCGCTGCTCCTCGTCCGGCTCGAGCGAGCGGCCGGTGTAGACGATGACGGGCGGGAACGGCGTCCGCTCGCTCGCGGCCATCCGCTCGAGGAGGTCGAAGCCCGAGCCGTCCGGGAGCGCGAGGTCCATCACCACGCAGTCGAAGGTCTGGCTCCCGAGCTTCGAGAGCGCGTCCACCACGGTCGAGGCGCCGACGGTCTCGACGTCGCGCCCCGAGAGCAGCCGGGACAGGCTCTCCTGCTGGACGGGGTCGTCCTCCACCAGGAGGATGCGCCGCACCCCGGCGCGGAGACGCTGCTCGAGGGTCTCGAACGCCCCGAGGAGCTCCTCGCGCTTCACCGGCTTCAGGACGTACCCGACCGCGCCCATCTCCAGCGCGGCGTGGGTGTAGTCCTCGACCGACATCACGTGGACCGGGACGTGGCGGGTGCGCGGGTCGCGCTTCAGCTGATCGAGCACGGCGAGCCCGGAGAGGTCCGGCAGCCCCACGTCGAGCACGATCGCCTCGGGGGGCTCCGCGAACGCCCGCTCGAGCCCCGCGGCCGCCGTCGTGGCGAGCTCGCAGGCGAAGCTGCGCTCCCGCGCGAGCCCGCAGAGCACCTCGGCGAAGGCCGGGTCGTCCTCGATCACCAGCACACGGCGCGCGCCGGTGAGCTTCGCAGGCGCCGCCTCCGGGGAGGCGTCGGGCGGCGCCTTCGCGAGGGCGGCGGGCGCGGTCGCGCGCAGGGCCGGCGGCGGCCGGCTCGCGGCCGGCGCGGGCTCGGCGGGCGGCGCAGGCGGAGCCGGCGCGGGAACGTGCGGGACGCCCTCGCGCGCGCGAGGGCCGATGGCTCTCGGCAGCGTGACCGTGAAGACGCTCCCCTTCCCCGGCGCGCTCTCGATCGAGAGCTCCCCTCCGAGGAGCGCCACGAGCTCGCGCGCGATGGAGAGCCCGAGCCCCGTGCCCCCGTAGCGCCGGTTGATCGTGCCGTCGGCCTGCCGGAACGCCTCGAACACGAGGCGCTGCTTCTCCTCGGGGATGCCGATGCCGGTGTCCCGGACCGACAGCGCGACGCGGTCGTCCGGCGCGGACGAGACTCGCAGGATGACCCCGCCGCGCTCCGTGAACTTGAACGCGTTCGAGAGGAGGTTCTGCAGGATCTGGAGCAGGCGCTGGGGATCGGTCGTGAGCTCCGCGGGCGCCCCCGGCTCGATGATCCGCTCGAACGCCAGGCCGCGCTCCGCCGCGATCGGCGCGAACGTGAGCGCGAGCTGCTCCACGAGCCGCGCGATCGGCAGCGCCTCCGGGTGGACCTCCAGCCGGCCCGCCTCGATCTTGGAGAGGTCGAGGATGTCGTTGATGAGCGCGAGCAGGTCGCTGCCCGCCTGGTGGATCGTGCGCGCGTACCTCACCTGCTCCTCCGTGAGGTTCCCGGTCGCGTTCTCGCCGAGGAGCTTCGCGAGGATGAGCGCGCTGTTGAGCGGGGTGCGGAGCTCGTGCGACATGTTGGCGAGGAACTCCGACTTGAACCGGCTCGCGCGCTCGAGCTCGCGCGCGCGCTCCTCGAGCTCCGCGCCGCGCCCGGCGAGCTGCGCCCGCTGATCCTCGAGGACCGTGGCCTGCTCCTCGAGCTGGACGTTCACCTGCTCGAGCTCCGCCTGCTGTTCCTCGAGCCGAGCCTGGGACTCGCGCAGCGCGTCGGCCTGCGACTGCAGCTCCTCGTTCGCGACGCGCAGCTCCTCCTGCTGCACCTCGAGCCGCTCCGCCTGCCGCTGCGTCTCCGCGAGCAGCTCCTCGAGCCGCGCCCGGTCCCGGGCGGAGCGGAGCGAGATCCCCAGCGGCAGCGCGATGCGGTCGAGCACCTCGACGTCGAGGTCGTCGAACGGTCGGAACGCGCCGAGCTCGACGACGCCGTTCACCTCGTCGTCCACCCTCGACGGCGCGAGCACGAGGGCGCGCGGGTCGGCCGCGCCCGCGCCGGAGGTGACGCGCAGGTAGCCCGGCGGGACGTCGTTCACGACCCGCACGCGCCCGGCCACCGCGACCTCTCCCGGGAGCCCCTCCCCCTCCGCGAACGGGGCGGGCGCGCCGCCCGGCGCTCCCGCGAGGGCCGCGCGCCGGTGATAGCGGCCGTCGTCGCCCGCCACGTGCAGCACGCCGATCTCGGCGCCGAGGTGGTTCGCGATCGCGCGGAGCGCGTCGGCCGCGACCGCCTCGACGGCCTTGTCGCCCTGCAGCGCGCGCCGGACCACGGCCGTCCCCTCCCGCAACCACTGCTCCCGCGCGACCTCCGCCCGCGCGCGCACCGTGGCCCGGACGATGAGCGCGACCACCCAGACCATCACGAGGCCGATCACCCTGTTCGTGACGGGCAGCCAGGCGGGGAGGCCCACCGGCGCCGCGGGCGACAGGTGGTAGCCGACCGCGACCAGGGCGGTGGCCGCGGTGGCGGTGGCGAGCGGCGCCCACGCGGTTCGCGCGAGCAGCGTCAGGGCGACCGGCACTGCGTACAGCGCCCACTCGGCGGAGCCGAGGGGGCCCACGGCGTCCGCGCCGAGCACGGCCAGGAGGGCGAGGGCGAGCAGCGCGAGGAAGGCGGGCGATTCGCGGGAGGGCGGCTTCGGCATCGTCTGGCCAGCGATAGGGTCGATCGCATGGCGCCCGGACGCCAGGGGCTGTCCCCCGCCCCCTCGGGCGAGCCTCCGCCGACCCGCGCCCCGAGGGGTCGTGTCAGTTGGCAAGGCGCGTTGCGTTAATTTGATTAGGGAATCAGGGGAGGTAGCGCCATGGCCGTGACGCAGCGCAATGACGAGATGCAGCGCTCCCGCGAGGTGGCCGAGGCGGCACGGGAGGCCGAGTGGCAGGGTGCCGGGTTCCTCCGCGAGCTGTTCCTCGGGAAGCTTCGGCTGGATCTCATCCACCCCTATCCGCTCGATCGGGCGGAGCGTCCCGAGTTCCAGCGCTTCTACGCGGAGCTCGAGCGGTTCCTGCGCGAGAAGGTGGATCCCGTCCGCATCGACGAGACCGGCGAGTATCCGCCGGAGGTCCTCGACGGGCTCCGCAAGCTCGGCGCGTTCGGGATGAAGGTGCCGGTCGAGTACGGCGGCCTGGGGCTCACCCAGGTCGAGTACGGCAAGGCCATGCAGCTCGTCGGCGGCTACGACGCGAACGTCACCGCCCTGCTCTCGGCGCACCAGTCGATCGGCGTCCCGCAGCCGCTCAAGCTCTTCGGCTCTCCCGAGCTGAAGAAGAAGTACCTGCCGCGCATCGCGAAGGGCGCGGTGAGCGCGTTCGCGCTCACCGAGGTGCAGGTCGGCTCGGATCCGGCCCGCCTCTCCACGAGCTACGAGCTCAGCCCCGACGGCAGGCACTACGTCATCAACGGCTCCAAGCTCTGGTGCACG
The DNA here is from genome assembly GCF_022690745.1 of Anaeromyxobacter sp. SG64. NCBI lineage: Bacteria > Pseudomonadati > Myxococcota > Myxococcia > Myxococcales > Anaeromyxobacteraceae > Anaeromyxobacter > Anaeromyxobacter sp. SG64. The sequence continues at coordinate 63,517 of NZ_JALCZB010000009.1, forward strand.
AACGGCACCATCGCCGAGCTCCTCGTGGTCATGGCGAAGAACCCGCGCACGAGCGCCATCAGCGCGTTCGTGGTGGAGGCGGACTCGGAGGGCGTGGAGGTCACGCACCGCTGCAGGTTCATGGGCCTCCGCGCGCTCGCCAACGCCGCCATCCGCTTCACGGACGTGAAGGTCCCGGTCGAGAACCTCATCGGCAAGGAGGGCCGCGGCCTCAAGATCGCGCTCACGACGCTCAACACCGGCCGGCTGTCGCTCCCGGCCGCGGTGGTCGGCGGCGGGAAGCGGTTCCTCGAGCTCTCGCGCAAGTGGTCCCAGGCCCGCGTCCAGTGGGGCCAGGAGATCGGCAAGCACGAGGCGATCGCGCACAAGCTCGCCGGCATGGCGTCCACCGTCTTCGCCATGGAGGCGGTCTCGGATCTCGCCCAGTCGCTCGCCGACCGGAAGGGCTACGACATCCGCCTCGAGGCCGCCGCGGCGAAGGAGTGGAACACCGTCGAGGCCTGGCACCTCGTGGACGAGACGATGCAGATCCGCGGCGGCCGCGGGTACGAGAAGGCGAGCTCCCTCGCCGCGCGCGGCGAGGCGGGCGTCGACGTGGAGCGCGCGATGCGCGACCTGCGCATCAACCTCATCTTCGAGGGCTCGTCGGAGGTGATGCACCTCTTCATGGCGCGCGAGGCGGTGGACAAGCACCTCGAGATCGCCGGCGCCCTCATCGACCCGAAGGTGCCGGTCTCGAGCAAGCTCGCCCAGCTCCCGAGGCTCGGGGCGTTCTACGTGCCCTGGTACCTCGGCCTGTGGGCGCGGGGTCTCTTCGCCCCGCGCTACCGCGAGTTCGGCAGGAACGCGAGCCACCTCCGCTTCGTCGAGCGCTCGAGCCGCAAGCTCGCGCGAGAGATCTTCCACTCGATGGTGGTCTTCCAGGCCGCCGCGGAGCGGAAGCAGGCGTTCCTGTTCCGCCTCGTGGACATCGCGAACGAGCTCTTCGCGATGGCGGCGAGCGTGACGCGCGCGCAGGCGATGAAGAACGCCGGCCTCTCCGAGGCGGCGGACGCCGCGAGGCTCGCCGATCACTTCTGCCTCGGCACGCGCCGGAAGGTGCGTGCCCTCTTCGGCGCGCTCTGGAGCAACGACGACGCGAGGAGCTACGCGATGGGCCGCGAGGTGCTCGAGGGCAAGCACGCCTGGCTCGAGCAGGGCGGCATCGGCCTCGGCGTGACGGTCGAGGAGCTCCGCCCGAAGCTGCCCGTGACCCCGGCCGCGCGGCCAGCCGCCGTCGGGGAGGCGGGCGGGCATGCCCTGTTCGCCGAGCCGCAGCCGGTCTCCTGACGCTCCGCCCCCATGGGAGACGCCCGCGCCCGCTCCGGTCCGCCGGGGCGGGCGCTCGCGCGACGCTGCCAGACCGCGCGGAAGACGTGACGAATGGAGAACGGACGACGCGTGGGGGGACCGGTCGCACTCGCGGTCGAGTCCCCCTCCCCTACGGCGCCGGCGGCGCCAGCGCCCGGATCCCCTCCGCGATCGCGCGGCACACGTTGTCCACGAGGTCCTCCCGCGCGTTCACCACGTAGACGTGCGGCCCGACCGACCACGTCTCTCGGAACAGGCGGCGGACCGGCCCCGCGCCGCCGCCGCGCGCGAGGGCGAGCTCGAACATCGGGACGATCTTGTCCCCGAGGCGGAGCGCCGTGTCGACGACGAAGAGCGCGACGTCGGGCCGGACCGCCGAGACGCGGCGCAGGAACGCGCCGACCTCCGGCTGGGTGACGTGCTTGGGCGGGGACGACTTCACCTCCAGGTAGATGAGCTTCCCCTCGCCGGCCGCGACGACGTCGAGGTCGCCGCCGACGCCGGGCGCGCCGGAGCGGACGCCCGTCGCCACCTCGAGCGCGAGCCGCGCGCGCAGCTCCTCGCCGAGCCACCACTCGAGCGTGCCGCCGAAGGTGCGCGGCCGGTGCACGAGCCGGTAGCGGCCGCGGGGGAGCGGCGCGGCGAGCCCCATGGCGACCAGCGCGTCGGCCAGCTCGCGCGCCTTCTCGGCGGCGACGTAGCGCGTCGCCTGCCCGGGCGTGAACCCCGCGCCACGCAGGATCGCGCCGCGCAGGAACAGCCGGAAGGCGTAGTGCCGGAGGCGCTCGACGAGGGCCGCGACGGCGGCGGGATCGTGCCCGGGCGGGAACGGCAGGTCGTGCCGCGACGGGCGCGGGTCGAGGCCCCGCCGCTGCAGCATCGCGAGCGGCTCCGAGACCGGCGGCCGCGCCGTGCTGCCCGGCGCCGCGCGGGCGGCGCGCGCCTCCAGCTCGGCCGCGGTCCGCCGCGCGCCCATGGACCGTCAGGGCCCCGGCGCGCGCGCGTCGCTCGCCCGTTCGCGAATCATGATCGGCCGTTCAGCGTACGGCGGTGTAGAGCTTCACCGCGAACCAGGCCCGCTCGTCCGTCCAGGTCCGCTCCGGGCGCCAGCCGGCGATGAGCGCGAGCGCGTCGAAGGCGCGCGGCTCCCACTTGTACGCGCTCTCGGTGTGGATGGTCTCGCCGGCGCGGAACGCGAAGGGCTCGCCCGCCACGGTGACGATCTGCGGCTCCAGGCTCTCGAGGTGCATCTCCACGCGCGAGTAGTCCGGGTCGAAGATCGCGCGGTGGCGGAACGAAGAGAGCCGGAAGTCCCCGCCGAGCTCGCGGTTCATGCGCGCGAGCAGGTTCAGGTCGAACGCGGCGGTGACGCCGCGGGCGTCGTCGTAGGCGCGGACGAGGGTCCGCTCGTCCTTGGCGAGATCGACGCCGATGACGAGCGCGCCGCCCGGCCCGGCGTCGCGCGCCATCCGCCGGAGCAGCGCCACGGCCTCGGGCGGATCGAAGTTGCCGATGGTCGAGCCCGGGAAGAACGCCACGCGCCGGCGCGCGGGGAGCTCCCCGAGGGGCAGCGCCATGGGCGCGGTGAAGTCGCCCACGAGCGGCAGGACCGGGAGGCGCGGGAACTGCCGGCGCAGGGACTCGGCGCCTTCGAGGAGCGCGTCCCCGGAGATGTCGACCGGCACGTAGCCGGCGGGCCGCTCCAGCGCCGCGAGCAGGAGCGCGGTCTTCCGGCCGCTGCCGGCGCCGGGCTCGAAGACGAGCGCGCCGGGGCCGATCGCCTCGGCGATCTCACCGGCGTACCCCTCCAGGATCCCGAGCTCCGTCCGCGTCGGGTAGTACTCCGGCTGCTCGCAGATGAGCTCGAACAGCGCCGAGCCGCGGCGGTCGTAGAGCCACTTCGGCGGCAGCGCCTTTCGCGGCAGCGACAGGCCGCGCACCACGTCCTCGCGGAACCGGGCGGACTCGCTCGTCCGCTCCCCCACCCCGATGCTCGCACCCTCGAGTCCGATCACGCCCCGTCCCTCGCCAGTCGTACGCCCGTGAACTGCCAGCGCGCCCCCGGAGGGAAGAAGTTCCGGTACGTCGGGCGCACGTGCCCCCGCGGCGTGGCGCACGAGCCGCCGCGCAGGGTGAGCTGGCTGACCATGAACTTCCCGTTGTACTCGCCGAGCGGCCCCGCCAGCGGGCGGAAGCCCGGGTATGGCGCGTAGGCGGACGAGGTCCACTCCCACACGTCGCCGAGGAGCTGGCGGAACCCCGGACCGGCGGCGGCCGGCGCGGGGTGGAACCGTCCCGCGTCCGCGAGCGTCCCTTCGGCGGTGGCGCTCGCTCCGGCCGCCGCCGCCTCCCACTCGACCTCGGTCGGCAGCCGCGCGCCCGCCCACCGCGCGTAGGCGTCCGCCTCGTAGTACGAGACGTGCGCGACGGGCTCCGCGGGATCGAGCGGGCGCGGGCCCGCGAGCGTGAAGATCGCCCATCCGCTCTCCCCGCGCTCCCAGTAGAGCGGCGCCTTCCAGTCACCTGCGCGCGCCGCGGCGAACCCGTCGGAGAGCCACAGCTCGGGCCGCCGGTAGCCCCCGTCCTCCACGAAGGCGAGCCACTCGCCGTTCGTGGTGGGCCGCGTCGCGAGGGCGTGCGGCTCCAGGAGGGCGCGGTGGCGGGGCCGCTCGTTGTCGAACGCGAACTCGCTCCCGCGCGCGCCGACCTCGACGATCCCGCCGTCGCGCGGGACGTAGGCGAGCGGCGGGGCGGAGGCGGGCGCCGGTCTCCCCGGGAGGGCGTCCGGGGCGTAGGCGGGGCGGAGCGGGTTCGAGAAGAAGGCGTGCTTCACGTCGGTGAGGAGCAGCTCCTGGTGCTGCTCCTCGTGGGCGATCCCCAGCTCCACCGTGGCGAGGACCTCGTCCCCGGGGCGCGCGGCGAGCGCCGCCGACATCCGCTCGTCCACGTTCGCGCGGTAGCGGAGCACCTCCGCCAGCGAGGGGCGAGAGAGCAGGCCCCGCTGCGGCCTGGGCTGCCGCGGCCCGACCGCCTCGTAGTAGGAGTTGAAGAGGTACGCGTACGCATCGTGAAACGGGCGGAAGGCCCGCTCCACCCGGGGGAGCACGAACGCCTCGAAGAACCAGGACGTGTGCGCGAGGTGCCACTTCGCCGGGCTCGCGTCCGGCATCGATTGAACGGCGGCGTCCTCCGGCGAGAGCGGAGCCGCGAGCGCGACGGTGCGGCGGCGGACGTCAGCGAGCCGCGCGGCCAGCGTCCCCGCGCGATCCGCCCCTCCTGCGCCCCCCACGCTTTCCCTCACCCGTCCTCCCTGGCGCGCCGGACGGACGGTCCGCGTCCCGCGCCGGCTCTGAACCTTTCCACGCGCGGAGAGCCAGGCAACGCGGCGGACCCCTTTCGCTTAGCCCCAGCGGAGGCTGCGCGCTCGGGCGTCCGGGAGCGCGCCTCGGCGCCCCGGCGGGTCCACGCCTCCGAACCGTCGCGCCTGCGAACCGGTGCGGCCGCGCCGCTTCCGCGCTACCCTCCCGCGCCGTGAACGGTCCCCGAGAGGAGATCACCCGCCGCCTCGAGGCGCGCCGCGCGGCGGTCGCGCGGCTCGACCGCGCCGACGCCCGCATCGCGTGGGGCCGCCTCGCGATCTTCGCCGCCGGCGCCGCGCTCGCGTGGCTCGCGTGGGGCCAGCACCGGCTCTCGGCCGGCTGGCTCCTCGGGCCGCTCGCCGCGTTCGTGGCGCTCGCCGTCGTCCACGATCGCGTCCTCTCCGCGCGCGCTCGCGCCCGGCGCGCCGTCGCGTTCCACACGGCGGCGCTGGCGCGCATGGACGGAACGTTCGCCGGCGCCGGCGCCGGCGGCGAGCGGTTCGCCGATCCCGCCCACCCGTACGCGCTCGACCTCGACCTGTTCGGCCGGGGCTCGCTGTTCGAGCTCCTCTGCGCCGCCCGCACGCGCCCGGGCGAGGAGCGCCTCGCGGCCTGGCTCCTCCACCCCGCGCCGGCGGCGGAGGGCCGAGCCCGCCAGCGCGCGATCGCCTCGCTCGCTCCGCGCCTCGATCTGCGCGAGGACCTCGCGGTCCTCGGCGAGGACGTCCGCGCCGGCGTGGACGCCGCCGGGCTCGCCGCGTGGGGCGAGGCCGCGCCCCTCCTCCCGGCCTTCGTGCGGCCGGCGGCGCTGGCGCTCGCCGCGCTGGCCGTCGCGGCGGCGGTCGCCTGGGGAGTGGGGCTCGGCCCGGCGCCGCTGCTCCTCGTCCTCCTCGGGGAGTGGGCGTTCTCGCGCGTCCTGCGCGGCCGGATGGCCCACGTCCTCGGCGGGGTCGAGCACCCCGCGGCGGAGCTGCGCGTGCTGGCGCTGCTGCTCGAGCGGCTCGAGGCTGAGCCGCTCGACGGCGACGCGCGCCTCGGGGCGCTCCAGGCGTCGCTGCGCGGCGCCGGGGCGCCCGCCTCCGTCCGGATCGCCGCCCTCGTCCGCGTGGTCGCGCGGATGGAGTGGGGCCGGAACCAGTTCTTCGCCCCCCTCGCGTTCGCGCTCGCGTGGGGGCCCTTGCACGCCGCCGCGGTCGAGCGCTGGCGCGCGGCGTCCGGCCGCGGCATCCGGCGCTGGCTCGAGGCGGTGGCGGAGCTCGAGGCGCTCTCCTCGCTCGCGGGGTATGCCTACGAGCATCCCGGCGACGCCTGGCCGGAGCTCCTGGACGGAGGTCCGGGTCGCGGGCCGATCCTCGAGGCCGAGGGGCTCAGGCACCCGCTGCTGCCCGGCGCGGTGCCGAACGATCTCCGTCTCGGCGGCGAGGGTCCGCGCGTGCTCCTCGTCTCCGGCTCGAACATGTCCGGGAAGAGCACCTACCTCCGCACCGCCGGCGTGAACGTCGTGCTCGCCCTCGCCGGCGCGCCCGTCCGCGCCGCCCGCATGCGCCTCACGCCGGTCCAGGCCGGCGCCACGCTGCGGATCCAGGACTCGCTCCAGGCCGGCAAGTCCCGCTTCTACGCCGAGATCACGCGGCTCAAGGAGCTCGCCGACCTCGCGGCGGGCCCGTTCCCCCTCCTCTTCCTCCTCGACGAGATCCTCCACGGCACGAACTCGCACGACCGCCGCATCGGCGCCGAGGCGATCGTGCGGGGCCTCCTCGACCGCGGCGCCCTCGGGCTCGTCACGACGCACGATCTCGCCCTCACCGAGCTCGGCGGCTCGGACGGCGTGCTCGCGAACGGGCACTTCGAGGATCAGGTGAAGGACGGCGAGATCGCGTTCGACTACCGGCTGCGGCCGGGGGTCGTCGCGCACTCGAACGCCCTCGCGCTGATGCGCGCGGTCGGGCTGAGGGTGTGAGGGGGCGCGCGCCCCGCCGGCTCACCTCGGCGCCTGCGGGCGGGGGCGGAGCTACTCCTCCAGCGTGAGGATCTCCGCCCCGTCGTCGGTCACTGCCAGCGTGTGCTCGAACTGCGCCGAGCGCTTCCCGTCCGCGGTGACGGCGGTCCAGCCGTCGTCCCAGAGCAGGTCCTGCCAGGTCCCCTCGGTGATCATGGGCTCGACCGTGAACGTCATGCCCTTCTCCATCGTGCGGCGCAGCGACGGATCGTAGTGGTGCGGGATCTGGATCGTGGTGTGGAACGTCTCGCCGATGCCGTGCCCGCAGTAGGAGCGGACGACGCCGTAGCCGTGGCGCGACGCGTGCGACTCGATGGCGCGCCCGATGTCGGAGATGGGCCGCCCCGGACGGACGGCCGCGATGCCCTTCGCGAGGCACTCGCGCGCGACCTGCACGAGCCGGCGCCCCTCGCCGTCCACCTGGCCGACGAGGAACGTCGCCGAGCAGTCCCCGTGCATGCCGTCGAGGTAGACGGTCACGTCGAGGTTCACGATGTCGCCGTCCTCGAGAGGCCGGCTGTCCGGGATGCCGTGGCAGATCACCTCGTTCACCGAGGTGCAGAGGGACTTGGGGTAGCCGCGGTAGTTGAGCGGGCTCGGGTAGCCGCCGAGCCGCAGCGTCTCCGCGTGGGCGAGCTCGTCGAGGGCGTCGGTCGTGACCCCCGCCCGGACCGCCTCGCCGGTGACCCGCAGCACGCGGGCGGCCGCCCGGCAGGCGCGCCGGAGCCGCACGAGCTCCTCGGGCGTCTTCACGTCCCGGCCCTGCGCCTTGGGACGCCCGCTCGACGCGTAGTCCGGCCGCGGGATGGTGGCCGGCACGGCCCGCCGCGGCGATACGACCCCCGGCCGCAGGGGGCGGCGGTGCGGGCGCGCCGGCGCGTCCGGCGCCGCGCCGCGGGAGTCCTCGTCGAGGTGACACTTCTTGTACTTCTGCCCGCTCCCGCACCAGCAGGGGTCGTTCCGACCCGGCCGCGCCCGAGCGAGCAGCTCGGTCTCGTTCACGGGAGCCGTTTTAAGGGAGCCGGGGGGAGCGGGCAACTCGCCCGCTCAGATCTGCGACGGCGCGTCCGTCTGGCCGGGGATCTTGGCGCTGGCGTCCCCCTCCGCCTCCAGCCGGTCGAACATCTGCTCCATCCGCTCGCCGAGGTCCTCGAGCTCGTCCTTCGACAGCGCCTTGCGGACCTTGGGGAAGAGCTCCTTCTCCTCCTCCTCGACGTGGTGCTCGACCTGCTCCTTGAGCACCGACAGCTTCGCGTCGAACTGCGCGTCGTCGGCCCCGAGCTCGAGCAGGTCGGAGAGGATGCGCTTCATGGACAGGTGCTCCTCCACGGACTCGCGGAGGATGTCCTCGGTGTTCTCCTGCTTCGACTCCGGGTAGAAGAGCTTCTCCTCGATCTCGGCGTGCATCGCGAGCTGGTCCGAGATCTCCCGGCAGAGCTGCTCCTTCTTCTTCTTCGCCCGCTCCCCGGCGCTCTCGAACTCCTCGAAGAGCTCCTCCACCTCTCGATGCTGCTGCTCCAGTAGGTCGATGGCGTTCACGGTGTTCCCTCCCTCCTGGCAGCGTAGGCACGCGCCGCCGAAAAGGCGGAGGGGCGAGACCGGCGAACCGGCCCCGCCCCTCCGTCGCGCCTCGGGCTCGGGGGAAACCCCCTGGCGCTCGCGCGTCCGTCCGGGACGGACGCGCTCCCACGTCCGCCCGGCTACGCCGCCCGGCGCACGTCCGTGCGCTCGCCGGCCCTGTCAGCGCGGCGGAGCGCGACGTCCCGCGCGATGGCGCGCACCACGAACGTGAGGAGGAGCGCGGCGCCGCCGAGGAACACGAGGTCCGGCACGAGGCGCGCCCAGGTGACGGCGTGGATGAAGGCGCTGCCCGTCACCTCGGGGCTGCGGGCGTACCAAAGGCCCTTCTCGATCCCGATCGCGAACTGGTAGATGCCCGCGGGGAGGAGGGAGAAGACGATCATGCCCGCGAGGCCGCCGTTGAGGCCCCAGAACGCGCCCTTGAGGAGGCCGTCGCTCCAGGCGTCCTTGCGGACGATGTTCCGCATGGAGAAGAGCATGAGCGCGATGGCGAGGAAGCCGTACACGCCGAACAGCGCGCCGTGCGAGTGGATGGGCGTCGTGTTGAGGCCCTGCGCGTAGTAGAGGACGATCGGCGGGTTGATGAGGAAGCCGAGGACGCCGGCGCCCACCGCGTTCCAGAACGCGACCGCGACGAAGAAGTAGAGCGGCCACTTCCAGGGCTGCGCGTTCGGGCCCGACCGCGCGAGCTTCAGGTTCTCGTACACCTCGAAGCCGAGGAGCGTGAGCGGCACGATCTCGAGGGCCGAGAACGTCGCGCCGAGCGCCGTGATGAAGAGCGGGGAGCCGGTGAAGTACAGGTGGTGGAAGGTCCCGATGATGCCGGAGCCGAGGTAGAGCAGGATGGAGAAGTAGGTCGCGCGGAGCGCCGACTTCTGACCGACCGCCCCGATGCGGGCGAGGATGAACGCGAGCGCGACGGTGGCGAACACCTCGAAGAAGTTCTCCACCCACAGGTGCACGACCCACCAGCGCCAGTAGTCGGCGACGGCGATGTGCGTGCCCGGCGTGTAGAAGAGCCCGACCGAGTAGAAGAGCGGGATGGTGACCGAGGCGTAGAGCAGCAGGTGGGTGAGGCCGCCCTTGTCCTTCTCGGCCGCGAGCGCGGGCTTCACCGCGCGGTACACGAGCGCGAGCCAGAGGAGCATCCCGCCGATGAGCGCGAGCTGCCAGACGCGGCCGAGCTCGATGTACTCGTAGCCCTGGTGTCCGATGAGCCAGCCGTTCGGCCCGGAGAGCTTGCCGCGGACGCCGAAGTAGGTGCCGGCGAGGGCGCCGACGACGACGACCACGAGCGCGCCGAGGAGGGTGTAGACGAGGGCCTTCTGGCCCTTCGGCTCGTGGCCGCTCACCGCCGGGCCGATGAAGAGGCCCGTCGCGAGCCAGCAGGTCGCGATCCAGAAGACGGCGAGCTGGAGGTGCCAGCCGCGCGTCGCGGCGTACGGCAGGAGCTGCCCGATCTCGATGCCGAAGAGCTTGTTGCCCTCGACGGCGAAGTGGCCGGTGACGGAGCCCAGCGCCGCCTGGAGGATGAAGAGGACGATCGCGACGAGGAAGTACGGCAGCGCGGCGCGCTGGCTCGGGGTCGGGTTCGGCTCCGCGAGCGGCGCGAGCCGGGCGGGCTCCTCGTGATCCTTCCCGCGCAGCCGCAGGTAGAAGTAGATGGCCCCGAACGTGCCCAGGATGAGCAGCACGACCGAGACGATGGACCAGACGAGCGACGAGGGCAGCGGGCGGTTGCCGACGAGCGGGTCGTACGGGAAGTTCGCGGTGTAGCTGAACGTCTCGCCGGGGCGGTTCGTGCCCGCGGACCAGGCCGTCCAGAAGAAGAACGCTGTCATCGCCCGGGCGTCCCGGGGATCGGCGACGAAGCCCTTCGGGATCGACATCGGGTCGGAGCCCTCGCCGAAGAGCTTCGTGTAGTACGCGACCAGCGCGGGGAACGCCGCGGACTGGCCCGGCGAGAGCGTGAGCGTGCCGGTGGCGGGGTCGTAGCGGTTCTGGCGCAGCTCGGCGGCGACCTCGGCGTCGACGCGCCCGCGCTCGCCGGCGGGCAGCGCCTCCAGGTCTCCCTGCGTGAACGCGGCGGCGTCCGCGGGCGCGCGGCCGGCCGCGAGCCCCGCCGCGGCGAGGCCGACGCGGTGGAGCGCGTCGGCGGACCAGTCCGGCGCGAGGTACGCGCCGTGGCCCCAGATCGAGCCGGTCTGCTGCCCACCGCGGGACAGGTACTGCAGCTGGCCCTGGTGGATGTCCTCGCCCGTCATCACCACCTCGCCCGTCGCGGAGACGACGCGGTCGGGGATGGGCGGCTTGTGCTCGTTGATCTTCGCACCGCCGAAGATGAGGACGGAGAAGGCGGCGACGATGGTGAACAGCAGGATGGCGCGTCCCTTGTGGCTCATGGACTCTCCGGACTGCGGGGTATGAGGCTCGCGCGGCGGCGTGCCGTGGCAGCCGTGCGGGTGCGGGGTGAAGGTCGTGGGTTGGCGAGCGGGCGCGGGCCGCTAGCCGCAGCAGTCGTGGCGGTGCGGCTGGGTCGTGCTCGCGGCGGGGTGGATGGTGCCCGCGTGGCGGAGGACGAGCTCGTCGGCGAGCGCGTGGTAGCGCTCGTGCTCGCCCGCGCCGGTCTGCTCGCGCTCGAAGCGCTCGCAGTCCTCGGCGACGCGCTCCATCGCCTCGGGCGGGAGCCGCTGCTCCGCCATCGGGTAGAGGATGGCGTCTTCCTTGTGGATGTGGGCGTGGAGCAGGTTCGAGTACGCGTACGCGCCGTCGGCGATCTCCTGCAGGTCGGCCGGGGTCCACTCGCCGTCCTGCGCGGCCTTGGCGGCGAGCTCGCCCACGAGCGCCCTGCCCTGCGCGTGCTCGTGGAGCATCACCGCGACCGGACCGCCGTTCTTCGGGAAGCCGTGCGACACCATCGCGGCGAAGAGGATGTCCTCCTCCTTCCCGTGGTGGCAGCGATCGGCGAACTCGCGGATGAAGCCGACGAAGCGGCCGAGCTCCGCCTTGTCGGTCGTGCCCTTGCGGCGGGCCTCGTCGGCGAAGCCGACGAGAGCGTCCAGCACGCGCTCGATCAGGCGGTGCTCGTTCATGAGGGTCTCGATGGCGTCCATGGCTTCCTCTCCGTGCGGGGGCGACAGCGCGCACCCGTCCGTGAGCTAGAGCAAGGGCGTTGCCAACCGCCGAACCCCCCGGTCTTCCTGGGGTTCGACTCTCCAACGGGGGAACTCGCACCGCCGGGAGGTTGACGGACGCACCGGCATTTCGTTACTCACCGGCCCATGGTTGGCTCGATCCTGCCCGTCGTCTCGCACGAGGACCCGCACCGGCGCATCGTCGAGGAGGCGATCGAGGCGGTGCTCTCGACCGTCGATCTCGCCTCCGTGCTCGACCGCACGGGCCAGCTCCTGCGCCGCCACTTCGGGGTGACGCGCGTGGCGATCAACCGCATCTCTCCGACCGACCCGACCCGTGCAGAGGTCGTGCTCGTCTCGGACCCCCGCCAGCCCTCGCCGGAGCTCGGCACCTCCTTCCCGCTCGCGGGGTCCGCGGCCGGCAAGGCGCTCGGCGAGCGGACGCCCTGCGTCGTGGACCCGCTCCAGCCCAAGTCGCCCCGGTACCGCGAGGAGCCGCTGCTCGCCGCGTACGGCTACGGCTCCCTCGTCTCGTTCCCCCTCGTCTTCGAGAACGAGGTGCTCGGCACGCTCGACATCGCCCATCCGCCCGCGGAGGGGCTCCTCGACTGCTGCTTCGAGGTGGCGAAGCAGGTCGCGCACCTCGTCGCCATCGCCCTGCACAACAGCCTCATGGTCGAGGAGGTCCAGCGCCTCAACCGGCTCCTCGGGCGCGAGAACGCCCTCCTCAAGGAGGAGATCCGGCAGATCAAGCGCGACGCCCGCTACGTGGCGGAGAGCCCGGGGATGAAGGACGTCGTCGAGCGGGTGCGGCTCGTCTCGCCCTCCACGACCACCGTCCTCATCCGGGGCGAGACCGGTGTCGGCAAGGAGGGGCTCGCGCGGATGGTCCACGAGTTCAGCCCCCGCTTCAACGCACCGTTCGTCCCGGTGAACCTGGGCGCGATCCCCGAGGGGCTCATCGAGAGCGAGCTGTTCGGCCACGAGAAGGGCGCCTTCACCGGCGCGAGCCGCCGCCGCCCGGGCCGGTTCGAGCAGGCGGACGGCGGGACGATCTTCCTCGACGAGGTCGGCGACGCTCCACCCTCGGTGCAGGTGCGGCTCCTCCGCGTCCTGCAGGAGCGCGTGGTCGAGCGCGTCGGCGGGACCGAGCCGGTGAAGGTCGACGTGCGAGTCGTCGCCGCGACGAACCGGAACCTCGAGGAGATGGTCGCGCGCGGCACCTTCCGCGCGGACCTCTACTACCGCCTCGCGGTGTTTCCCATCGAGCTCCCGCCGCTGCGCGAGCGGCGCGACGAGATCCGGCCCCTCGCCATGCACTTCCTCGCGCGCCACGCGGCGGGGATGCACCGCCGCCCGCCCCGCGTCGCCGAGGACGTCTGGCGCGCCCTCGAGGCGCACGACTGGCCGGGCAACGTCCGCGAGCTCGAGAACTTCCTGCAGCGGGCGCTCATCCTCTCCCCCGGGCCCGAGCTGTCCCTCCCCGACCTGCCCGTCCGCCTCACGCAGGACGGCGCGCCGGCGGCCGCGCCCGACGCCGCGGCGCCCGGCACGTTCGAGGAGGAGGTCCGGGCGCTCATCGAGCGCGCGCTCTCGCACGCCGGCGGCCGGGTCTACGGCCCGGGCGGCGCGGCCTCCCTGCTCGGCCTCCGTCCGACGACGCTGCAGGGCAAGATGAAGAAGTACGGCGTCGCGCCCACGCGCGCGCGGCCGTAGCGCTCGCCCGGACGCGCCGGCCCAGCGGAGCCGGCGCGTGACGGGCGCGGGCTCACCCCGCCTCGCCGCCCCCGGCGATGGAGAGGATCTCCGCGAGGATGCCGCCCGCGGTGCTGGCCCCGCCGACGCCCGCGCCCTGCACGATGAGCGGCCGCTCCGCGTGTCGCGCGGTCGTGAACGCCACGTAGGCCTCCACGCCCACCAGCCGGGCCGCGGGGTCCGCGAGCTCCACCGCCTCCGGGCCCACCCGCGCGGAGACCCGGCCGTCCGGACCGGTCTGCAGGCGCGCGAGGTACCGCAGCACCTTGCCCTCGCCGCGGAGCCGCTCCACGCGGGCCGCGAGGGCGTCGTCGTGCGCGCGCAGCGCGGCGATGAGCGCCTCCGGGCGACCGGGCACGAGCGCCTCCCCCGGCACGAGCGGCTCGACCGAGACGTCCTCGAGCGCGAGCTGCGCGCCCATCTCCCGGGCGAGGATGAGCGCCTTGCGGGCGGCGTCGAGCCCGGAGAGATCGTCGCGCGGGTCCTCCTCGGCGTAGCCGAGCCCGATCGCCCACCGCGTCGCGAGCGACAGCGGCACGCCGCGGCCGAGCTCGGTGCAGAGGTAGCCGAGGGTCCCCGACAGCGAGCCGACGATGGACCGGATCCGGTCGCCGCTCCGCACGAGGCGCCGGAGCGTGCCGATGACCGGCAGGCTCGCGCCGACGGCCGTGTCGTAGCGGTACTGCCGCCCGTGGTGACGGCGCGCCTCCCGGAGCTGCTCGCGACGGCGCGGGGGCGCCGCGAGCGGCCGCTTGTTCGCGGCGACCACGTCGATGCCGCGACGGAACGCCTGCTCGTAGACCTCCTCCATCCCCTCCGCGGCGGTGAGATCCACGAGCACCGGCCGCGGCATCCCCGCGAGCCGATCGAGGAGCGCCGGCGCGCTCGCCGGGACGACGGGGCCGGACGCGGGCGCGGCGGCGAGCAGCTCGCGCCAGCGCTCGAGATCGACGCCCTCCGCCCGGACGAGCGCGCCGCGCCGGTCTGCGATGCCGACCACCCGCAGCACGGTCTCGTAGTCGAGCTCGAGCTCGGTGCGCTGGGCGCGAAGCTGCTCGAGGAGCTCCGCCCCGACCTTGCCCTTGCCGAGCACGAGGAGCGAGACGCCGTGCTCCGCGTAGGCGCGGTCGATGGGCGCCTCCCCCTCCACGGCCGCGCCGGCGACCCGCCGCCGCTCGCCCCGGAACTCCGCGACCATCTCCGAGAGGCGGTCGACGTCGATGAGGAACGCGTCGTGACCGTGGGGCGAGTCGAGCATCGCCAGCCGGGCGTTCGGCAGGAGCGAGGCCACCTCTCGCTGCTCCCACGGCCAGTACAGCACGTCCGAGTCGATCGAGACGACGAGCGTCGGCTGGCGCAGGGAGCGCAGCACGTCGTCGAAGTCGCCGCGCGCGCGGGACACGTCGTGCGTGTCCATCGCCCGCGTGAGCGTGACGTAGGTGGCCGGGTCGAAGCGGTCGACGAGCAGGCGCCCCTGGTAGCGGAGGTAGCTCTCGATCGCGAACAGGTCCTCGGTCTGCGGGCGCCGCGCGAAGCGCTGCTCGAACGAGGGCTGGCTCCGGTACGAGAGCATCGCCATCATCCGCGCCGCGGCGAGCCCCGCCGCCGGCGGATCGGCCGGGTCGTACGCGCCGTCCCTCCAGCGCGGATCCGCGTAGATCGCCTGCCGCTGCGCCTCGGACAGGCCGATGCACCAGGCCGAGTGCCGGGCCGTCGAGGCGATGAACACCACCGACTCGACGAGCTCCGGGTAGAGGAGCGCCCACTCCAGCACCTGCATGCCGCCGAGCGAGCCGCCGATCGCCATCCGCACGCGGCGGACGCCGAGCGCGTCGACGAGCGCGCGCTGGACGCGGACCATGTCGCGGACGGTGACGGCGGGGAACGCTCCCAGGTACGGCCGGCCGGTGGCGGGGTCGATCGAGGTCGGCCCGGTGGTGCCGTAGCAGCTCCCGAGGATGTTCGCGCAGACGATGAAGTCGCGCTCGGGGTCGAGCGCGCGCCCGGGCCCGAACATGCGCGCCCACCACTGGTCGGCGTCCGCCGAGCCGGTCAGCGCGTGGCAGACGACCACGCCGTTCCCGCCGTCGGCGGCGAGCGCGCCCCAGGTCCGGTACGCGACCTGGACGCGCTCGAGCCGGCCGCCGAGCTCGAGCTCGAGGCCGCCCGGCAGCTCGAGGGTGAGCGTCTCCGGCGAGACGAACGCCGCGCGCCCCGCCGCGGAGCGATCCGCGCTGCCCGTCGTCGAGGTCATGGACGGCGGAGGGTAACGACCGGGGATCCGGGGTGTCAAGGAGCGGCGGAGGGCAGCTCGACGGTGAACCGCGGCGTCGCCGAGCGGCGCTCTCCCCGACCTCGAGGCCGCCGCCAGAGCGCCGCGTGGGCGCCGGATCAGAGCGGGGTGGTCCCCGCCGCCGCGCTCCCCCCGGGCGCGAGGTGGGTCCGCAGGAACGCGGCGGTCTCCTCCCACCGGCGCACGACCGCGGTCGGCTCGGGGAGGAGGTGCGTGGCGCCCGCGACCGGCAGGAGCTCGAAGCGGCGGCCGGCTCGGAACAGCGCGTTCCCGAGCTTGAGCGCGTGGGAGAAGAACACGTTGTCGTCTGCGGTGCCGTGCAGGACGAGGAGCGGCCGCGTGAGCCCCGGGGCCCACGTGAGGAGCGAGCTCGCGTCGTACCCGGCGCGGTTGTCGTCGGGGAGCCCGAGGTAACGCTCGGTGTAATGCGTGTCGTAGTCGCGCCACTCGGAGACGGGCGCGCCCGCCACCGCGGCGTGGAACACGTCGGGGCGGCGCAGCACCGCGAGCGCCGAGGCGTAGCCGCCGAAGGACCAGCCCGTGATCCCGACGCGCCCGAGGTCCAGCTCCGGGAGCTCCGCCGCGAGCGCGCGCAGCCCGGCGATCTGGTCCTCCAGGACGATCGAGGAGAAGTCGCCCTTCACCGCGCGAGAGAACGCGCGGCCGCGGCCGGTCGTCCCGCGGCCGTCGATCCGGACGACGAGGAACCCCTGATCCGCGAGCCACTGCTCGGCGAGGAGCGGCGCGCGCACGGCGCGCGGTCCGGAGGGCCCGCCGTAGACGTCCACGACCACGGGGAGCTTCGCGCCCGGAGCCGCGCCGCGCGGGCGCACCACCGCCGTCCAGAGCCCCTCCCCCGCGCCGACGCGCCGGAGCTCGGTCGTGGGGGCGAAGGGCGGCTCCTCCGCGACGCTCGGCAGCTCCGCCAGCCGCTCCCCGCCCCGCGCGAACACGGTGGTGCGCGCCGCGTGGGTGAGCGTGGTCCACGTCACCGCCACCGCCCCGCCCTTCTCCGCCGCCACGGCGCGCGCGAGCGCGGGGCCGTCCTCTCCGAGCGCGAGCGTCTCGGGCGGCCCGCCGCGGCGCACGCGCTGCACCACGGTCCGCGTCGGATCCGGCGCGGCGGTGTAGACGAGCTCGTCCTCGTCGCGGTCGTAGCCGGCGAGGTCGACGAACCCGGACGACGCCGGGACGACGCTCGCGCGGAGCGCGCCGTCGGCGCCGCGCAGCTCCACCTCGGGGGCGCCGTTCCGCTCCGTCTCCCAGTAGAAGCTCCCGTCGCGCCGGAAGCGCGGGAACGCCTGGAAGAGCTCGACCCACGCCTCGTCCCGCTCGTCGAGCAGCACGCGCGTCGCGCCCGTCGCGGGGTCGGCCGCGAGGAGCCGCAGCTCGGTCTGCGCGCGGTTCTGCACGACGAGCGCGAGCGGGCCGCCCGCCTCCCAGCGCACGGTGGCGAGGTAGGGGAACGCCTCCCGGTCCCAGCGGACGAGGACCGGCCGACCCCCGGAGGCGGGCACCACGGCGAGGCGCACGGCCGCGTTCGGCGTCCCGGCGCGGGGGTACGCCACGTCCTCGCAGCGCGCCTCCGGGCGCGCCGGATCGCAGAGCGCGAGGCGCTGCACGGGCGCCACGTCCACCTCCGCGTAGGCGAGCCGGCGCCCGTCGGGCGACCACCAGTAGCCCTCCTGCCGCCCCATCTCCTCCTGCGCGACGAACTCGGCGAGGCCGTTCGTGATCGAGGCGGAGCGCGCGCGGGTGATCCGCCGGGTGCGGCCCGACGCGAGCTCGAGGACGTGCAGGTCCCGGTCCTTCACGAAGGCGAGCGCGCCGCCGTCCGGCGATAAGCGCGGATCGAGCACGCCGTCCGCCCCCGCGACCGGCGCGGCCCTCCCCGTCGCGCGCTCGAGGAGCCACAGGCGCCCGCCGAGCGCGAAGGCGATCCGGCGCCCGTCGGGCGACGCCGCGTAGTGCGTGATGCCGCGCGCGAGGATGCGCTGCCGCTCGAGCCGCGCCGCCTCCGCCGCCGTCGGGGCGAGCGCGCCGCCCGCGAGCGCCGCCGGCGAGAGGAGCTCACGCGTCTCGCCGGTGCGGAGGTCGGTCTCGTAGAGCGACTGGACGGCCGTTCGCGGCCCCGAGCGGAGGAAGAGCGCGTGCTGCCCGTCCCGCGCGAGCGTGACGCGGGTCGGCCTGCCGGCGCGGAAGCCGCGGGTCTCGGCGAGCTGGGTGAGGAACGGGGCCTGCGGCGGGGGCACGGGCGGCTGCGCCGCGGCGAGGAAAAGCGAGCAGAGGAGCGTCACCATGCGGGCCCATGTCTTAGCACGGGCCTCGCGCGACGCAGCCGGGCCGCCGAAAGCGCGAGCGCCGCCGGGGAGCTCCCGGCGGCGCCGTGATCACCGCTGGATCGCGTCATCGCGTCAGCGCGTCAGCGCGTGCGGCTCGTGCGGCTCGTGCGGGACGTGCGCCGCGCCGTGCCGCGCCGGGCCGCGCCGCGCTTGGTCGTCGTGCCGCGCTTCGAGCTGGTGCGCGCCGCGGAGGAGGAGCGCCCCGCCCGCGCGCCGGAGCGGCTCTTCTTGCCGCCCTTGCGGCCGATCTCCGAGTAGAACTCCGGGCCACGCGCGCGAAGCGTCGCGTTCCCGCCCTTGCGCCCCGCGTCGCTGCGGGAGGCGCCGCTGCGGCGGCTGCCGCGCGCGCGCGCCGTGGCGCCCTTCCGGTTCGTCGTCTTCTTCGGCATGCGTTCCCTTCTCCCGAGCGCTCGCGTGCGCTCGCTTCCTTTCGCGGAAACCCTGCTCACGGTGGGTCGCACCCGCAAGCGCTCGGGGCCCCCGGCCCGGGCACCGAGCAGGCGGAAGCGCCCGCAGAGGAGGTCGGCGAGCCCCTCCGCGTCGTCGGGATCGAGCGCGGGGATCCGCCGCCGCGTGGGCCGCGTGCCGACGATCGCGAACACGCGCGGGTCTGCGTCCGCGAGCAGCGCCCGCGACACGCCGGGGCGGTACACCTCCACGCGCGGGAGCGGCTCGCGCTTGAAGCCCTCGGCGAGCACGAGATCCACCTCGGGCAGGAGCCGCGCGAGCGCCCGCGCGCCGCCGGCGGGGGGGCCGAAGTAGGCGAGCCCGTGCGGACCCTCGATGGCCGCCGCGACCGCGCCGGCGCGGCGCAGCACGTCGGTGTCCTTGCCGGGCACGTCGAACGGGTGCGGGTGGCCGGTGTGCTTCAGGACCCCCACGCGAACGCCGCGGCGCACGAGCACCGGGATGAGGCGGGAGAGGAGCCGCGTCTTGCCGGCGCCGGAGGCCCCGGACACGGCGACGAGGGGCGCACGCCTCACGCGTCGTCGCCGAGCAGCCACGCCGTCACCTCCGCGCCCTCGGGGAGATCGCCCGCGTCGGCGGGCACGAGGAGCAGCGCGTCCGCGAGCGCCGGCCCGCGCACCTGCGCGGCGTCCTTCCCGAGCGGCCGCGCGCGCCCGCCGCCCTCGAGGCGCGCCCACACGAGCCGCGCGCGACCCGGTCTGCCCTCGGTGACCTCCGCGAGCCTCACGGGTAGCGCCGGGCGCTCGCGGCGGGCCGCACCGGCCCGGGCGAGGAGCGCGGGCCGCGCGAACACCTCGAACGCGACGAGGCAGGCGGAGGGGCTGCCGGGCAGCCCGAACACCGGCGTCGCGCCGGCGAGCGCGAACAAGAACGGCTTGCCGGGCTTCATGGGCACGCCGTGCACGCGCACGTCCGCGCCGAGGCCGGCGAGCGCCGCGGGCACGTGGTCACGCTCGCCCACGGACACGCCGCCGATCGTGACGACCGCGTCGCAGGTCCGCGCGGCCTCCGCGACCGCGGCGGAGACCGCCTCGAGCCGGTCCTCGACCGCGCGGCGGACGACCTCGAGGCCGAGGGCGCGGACGAGGCCCGCGACCGCGACTCCGTTCGAGTCGGGCGTGCGCCCCGTCACGACCTCGTCCCCGGTGGAGATGACGGCCACCCGCGCGCGCCGGTGGACGCTCACCGGATCGGCGCCCACCGCGGCGAGGAGCGCCGCCTGGCGGGCGCCGAGGCGGGTCCCCGGCTCGAGCGCGAGCCCGCCCGCCGCGACGTCCTCGCCGGCGAGCCGGACGTTCTCGCCGCGCCGCGCAGCGGCGGCGAAGCGCACGCGCCCGCCCTCCGCGTGCGTCGCCTCCTCGCGCACGACCGTGTCCGCGCCGGGGGGCAGCGGCGCGCCGGTGAAGATCCGGACGGCGGTCCCGGGCGTGAGCGGCGCGCCCGCTTCCTCTCCGGCGTAGCGCGAGCCCGTCACGGCGAGCACGCAGGGCCCGGTCACGTCCTCCGCACGAACCGCGTAGCCGTCCATGGCCGAGCACGTCGCGGGCGGCGCGGGGACGCGCGCGCGCGCGGGCGCGGCGAGGTACCGGCCGGCGGCGTCGCCGAGGGCGACCTCCTCGGCCTCGAGCGGCGAGATCGCGGCGAGCACCTCGTCGCGGATGCGCAGGAGCCTCTGCATGCGCGCGCATCATGCCACGCGCGCGCGGCGCGGGCCGTCCGCACGGCGCGTCACCCGCGCCTGCGGAGGTCGCCTGCGCTCACGCCCGAGACGGCGCCGTGCTCGCCCCCGCCGCCCGTGCCGCGACGCGCGGATCCGTCCTGCGCGAGCGGCCGCGAGACCGCGCGGGGACCGGGTGGAGGAGCGGGTCCCCGGACGAGCCTCCGCAAACCTTGCGCACACCGGAGGGCCCCCGAACCGCAAACGCATTGTCTGCACGGAGCGCCCTATAAAACCCCGGGCGTACGCGGGCCTAGCTCGTGCAAACAGACGCCGATCAAGTAAAAGGAAGTCTGTCGCGGGGGAGGAACTGCGGTGCTCTCGAACGCTCCGGTCTCTGACTGCAACGCCTGCTCGCTGGGTCTCGCTTCGCAGGGGCGCTGCCGGCTGACGCCCACCTCGCGCGAGTCCGGCGCCACGATCTGCGCGCAGGGCGAGCGCCCCCGGACCGTCTACTTCGTCAAGGAAGGCTTCGTCGCCCTCTCGGCGGTGAGCCCACGCGGCTCCGAGCTGCTCCTCTCGCTCCGCGGGCCGACGTCGCTCCTCTGCACCGAGTCGCTGCACGGCGAGCCCTCGCCCTTCGAGGTCCGCGCGCTGTCGCGCGTGAAGATCTGCGGGATCGGCGGCGACGCGATGTCCCAGTGGATTGGACCCGAGAAGAGCGCCGCGCGGGTCGTCCTCGATCTCCTGCTCACCGAGTCTCGCGCCCAGCGCGACGAGGTGAACTGGCGCCAGGGCGACTGCCTCTCGCGCGTCGCGCGCTTCGCGCTCGCTCACGCCCGCTTCCTCGCGGATCGCCCGAACGCGGTTCGCAAGCAGGTGGTGGCTCGGCTGCTGGGGATGCGCCCGGAGACGCTCTCGCGCTGCCTGACGAAGCTCGAGAAGGACGGTGTGGTCGACGCCTCTCGCGGCGTCCGCGTGCTCGATCAGCGCCGCCTCGCGGCGATCGCGATGGAAGACAACGCGGCCTGATCCCTGTTAGAAGAGGGCCGTCGCACCGAGGTTCAGAAAGGACTCCCGCATGTTTCCCAAGCTCGGAATGGGCGAGCTCGTCGTCATCCTGCTCATCGTCGTGATCCTGTTCGGGTCGAGCAAGCTCCCTCAGCTCGGAGCGGGCCTGGGTCAGGGCATCCGCAGCTTCAAGAAGTCGTTCTCGGGCGAGGACGAGGAGAAGCCGGCGGAGCCGAGCGCCTCCTCGCAGGATCAGGCGTCGAAGGCCGGCAAGCAGGCGTAGCCGACCTCGCACCGCGCGACCGCGCGGTCCCCATCTTCCGACTCTCGTCGGGGGCGAGCGCGACCGTGCTCGCCCCCGCGCCTTTTGCGGCCTTACCGGCGCGCCTCCCTTCCCGTTACCTCGCACATGATCCTCGGCCGGCGCGCGGGATGCGTCCCACCGCCCGGACCCGCTCGAGCCGTCCCACCCCGTGTGGGCCCAGCCTCGCGCGCGCCCCGTTCCGCGTTCGCTCGCACAGGCGGTCGCCAGCGGCCGGGAGATGCCCAGGCGGGTTGCGAGCCCGAGGAAAGCACCGGCTCGCGGGCCCGGCCGGCGGGCGAATCGCGCCGCTCCGCGCGGTCCCTCCGGAGCGTGACGCGAAGGCATCCCCCTTGAATGGTTGGAGCGTCACGCAGGGGGGAGAACACCATGAAGCGCATCCTGGTCGCCGTCGACGGCTCCGACTCATCGCTCAAGGCGGCCCGCATGGCCGCCGACATCGCGCTGCGCTTCGGCGCCAAGCTCTCGCTCGTCCACGTCGTCCCGAAGCTGCTGCTTCCGCCGGACGTGTACGGCCTCACCATCGCCGAGGTGGAGCGGGAGCACCGCGCCTACGCGGACCGCCTGCTCGAGCGGGCCGTGGAGGCCATCGAGGAGCCCGCCATCGAGGTCAGCACCTCCGTGCTGTACGGCGCGCCCGCCGAGGCGATCGCCGAGGAGGGCGCGGCGGCCGACGTCGGCATGATCGTCGTCGGGAGCCGCGGCCACGGCGCGGTGGCGCGCATGTTCCTCGGCAGCGTCTCCGACCGGCTCATACACATCAGCCCGAAGCCCGTCCTGGTGGTGCATTAGACGGCAGCGCGCGCGGCACCGGACGCGCCGCCGCCGGGCCCGCGCGAGGGAGGGCTCCGGGTGCGGCAGCGCCGGGCCGTTCGCCCGTTGACCGGAGGGGGGCGCGCCGCTAGATGAGCGGTGTGCCCGAGACGGTCTTCGACGAGCTGAAGCGGTACGTCCGCTGGGGGGAGACCGACGAGCAGGCGCTCCGGACGCTGCACGGGTTCGCCGCGCCGCAGTTCCAGCTCCTGGCCGAGGAGTTCTACGACCGCATCCTCAAGCACGAGGGGGCGCGCGCCGCGCTCGCGGGCGGCGAGAGCCAGGTCGGTCATCTGAAGGTGACGATGGTCGCCTGGCTCGATCGGCTCCTCGCGGGGCCGTGGGACGAGGCGTACTGGGAGCAGCGCTACCGGATCGGCCGGGTGCACGTCCGCATCGGGCTGCCGCAGCACTACATGTTCGGAGCGATGAACGTGCACCGGACGGGGCTCGCGCGCATCGCCTACGAGGCGTTCCACGACGATCCGGACGCGCTCCAGCGCGTGCGGACCGCGCTCGGGAAGATCCTGGACCTCGAGCTCGCGGTGATGCTGCACACCTACCGCGACGACCTCCTCGCCCAGCAGGCGCGCGTCGAGCGGCTCTCCACCTTCGGTCAGCTCGTCGGCTCGATCGGCCACGACCTGCGCAACCCGCTCGGCGTGATCGAGACGTCGCTGTACATCCTGCGGACGCGCATCGGCGAGGGCGACGAGCGCGCGAAGAAGCACCTCGACCGCATCGGCGAGCAGCTCGGCGTCGCGAACGGGATCATCACGAACCTGCTCGACATGATCCGTAACCGCCCGCTCGCCCGCGAGCGCGTCGCGCTGGCGGAGGTGCTGGGCGGCGCGGCGGCGGTGGTGAAGCGCCCCGCGGGCGTCTCCCTCGACCTCGACGGGCTCGACGCGATCCCGGAGGTGGAGGGGGATCCGGTCCAGCTTCGGCAGGTGTTCGTGAACCTGCTCGAGAACGCGGTCTTCGCCGCGTCGCCCGAGGGCGCCGTGGCGGTCCGCGCGCGCGCGGCCGACGGGAGCGTCGCGCTCGAGGTGGAGGACACCGGCCCGGGCGTCGACCCCGCCACACGCAGGCGGCTCTTCGAGCCGCTCATCACCACCAAGGACAAGGGCATCGGTCTCGGGCTCGCGCTCGTGAAGCGGATCGCCGAGCGCCACGGCGGGACGGTCGAGTACTCCGATCGCCCGGGCGGCGGCGCGCGCTTCACGGTTCGACTGCCCGCCTGACGCGCGAGGTCTCCATGCGCCGCTACCTCATCGTGGACGACAACCGCGAGTTCGCCGAGAACCTCGCCGAGATCCTGCGGGACGCGGGCGACGAGGTCGCCATCGCGGAGAACGGGCAGGAGGCGCTCGAGCTCGCGCACGGGTCCCGCTTCGACGCGCTCCTCACCGACATGCGGATGCCGCTCATGGGCGGCGCGGAGCTCGTGCACGAGATCCGCCGGGTGGACCCGGAGGCCGCCGCGATGGTGATCACCGCCCACGTCGCGGACGACGCGATCGAGGCCGCGCGGCGCGAGGGGCTCCTCGCCGTGCTGCCCAAGCCGGTCGCCGTGAGTCGGCTCCTCGACCTGCTCGCGGTGGCGCGCCGCGACGGGCTCGTCGCCGTCGTCGAGGACGACCCCCGCATGTCGGACAACCTCTGCGAGGCGCTGCGCGGCCGCGGGTTCGCCGCCGTCACGGCCGCGTCGGTGCTCGAGACGGAGCGGCTCGGCCCGGTGAAGCCCTTCTGCGCGCTCGTCGACCTCCGCGTCCCCGGCGGAACGGACGGCGAGGCGATGCGCCGGCTCCGCGAGAAGTTCCCCGGGCTGCCGATGATCGTCGTGACCGGCATCCCCGAGGTCCCGGCGCTCCCGCACGAGGGGTACTTCACGAAGCCGTTCGACACCGCGGAGCTCCTCTCCGCCGTGGAGCGGCTCCACCGCCACCGCGGCGAGGCGGTCGCGCGCCCATGAAGGACGCCCCCAAGCCGGCGCGCATCCTCGTCGTCGACGACAACGAGGGGCTGGTCGACAACCTCTGCGAGATCCTGGACGGCGCGGGCTACTCGGCGCGCGGCGCCGGGACCTGCCGGCAGGCGCTCGCGACGGCGCGCGACGGGTTCGACGTCGCGCTCGTGGACCTGCGACTGCCGGACGGCGACGGCACCGCCCTCGCCCCCCAGCTGAAGGAGCTCTCGCCCGACGGAGAGGTGGTGCTCCTCACCGGCTTCGCCACCCTCGAGTCGGCGGTCGCGGCGGTGCGCGCGGGGGCCTGCGCGTACCTCGTGAAGCCGTGCGCGACGCAGGAGCTGCTCGTCACGGTCGAGCAGGCGATGCGGCAGGTGCGCCTCCACGGCGAGAAGCGCGAGCTCTCGCGGCGCGCCCAGATGGCCGAGCGGCTCGCCACGGTCGGCACCATGACCGCCGGCCTCTCGCACGAGATCCGCAACCCGCTGAACGCCGCGGCCCTGCAGCTCTCCGTCCTGGAGCGCCGCATCCAGAAGCTCCACAAGGACACCCAGGGGCCGCTCCTCGAGCCGCTCACGCTCGTGCGCGACGAGATCAGGCGGCTCGATCACATCCTCGAGGACTTCCTCCAGTTCGCCCGGCCGCGCGAGTTCGTGGCGCGGCCGATCGAGGTGGCCCCGCTCCTGAACCGCATCCTGGATCTGCTCGGCGCCCAGGCCGAGCGGCGCGAGATCCGCCTCGAGCGCGAGCTCGAGCCGGTGCCGCCGGTCGCGGGCGACGAGGAGCGGCTCCGCCAGGTGCTCGTGAACTTCGGGCTGAACGCGCTCGAGGCGGTGAAGGACGGCGGCCTCGTGCGAGTCTCCTGCCGGGAGGTGCCCGCCGCGAGCGGCACCGGCGAGGCGCCGGGCCAGGTCGCGATCGTCATCGACGACGACGGCCCCGGCGTCCCGCCCGAGTCGCGCGACCGGATCTTCGAGCCGTTCTTCACCACCAAGGCGAAGGGCTCGGGGCTCGGGCTCTCCATCGTGCACGCGATCGTCACGCAGCACGGGGGCACGATCACCGTCGCGGAGTCCCCCGAGGGCGGAGCGCGGTTCGTCCTCGAGCTGCCGCAGGCGCGCTGAACGGCGCGATTCGCGTCATCGAAGGTGTCGCGAAGTGGACTGTCGTCTACTGTCTCCGGCATGCACCGCTTCCGCGCTCCCTGGGACCGCTCACTCCGGATCACGACCGCGCTCGTGCTCGTCCTGATCGTCGCCGCCGCGGCGACGGCGCTCGCCGCCGCCGCGCACGCGGGCTGGTCCCTCCCCCGGGTGGCGCTCGCCGCGCTCGTCGCTGCCGTCCCCGTCGGCGCATGGGCGCTCGGGCCCCGCGGCTTCGTGATCGGGGGCGGCTTCCTCCGCATCGAGCGGAACGCCTGGCCGGCGCGACTCGTACCGCTCCGCGAGGTCCGCACGGCCGAGCCCCTCGCCCCCGACGCCCTGCGCGGTGCGCTCCGGCTCCTCGGCACGAGCGGGCTGTTCGGACACTACGGGCTGTTCCGCTCGCGCGCCCTCGGTCGCTTCCGGATGTACGCGACGCGCAGCGCCGGGCTCGTGCTGGTGCGCGCGGGCGGAGCTCAGTACGTCCTCTCGCCGGACCGGCCGGAGGCGTTCCTGGCGACGATGGCCGCGTCAGTCGCGGCGGCTCCGCGCGGGCGCTGAGGTCGCGCCCGGCGGGCGGGCCGCCTGCCCTACTCCGCCCCTTCCGCCTTCTCCGCCTCGAGCTCCCCGTGCTCGCGGGGCTCGCGGTTTCCGGAGGCGTACTCCTTCAGCCGGTACTGGATCTTGCGGACGCTGATCCCGAGGATCTCGGCCGCGCGCGAGGTCGAGCCCCCGACCATCTCGAGGGTGCGGAGGATGGCCTCGCGCTCGATCTCGTAGAGCGTCGCGCCGGGGATGAGGGCGCCCGGGGACCGCTCGCGCGGCCGCGGCCCGCGCAAGGTCGGCGGCAGGTCGTCCGCGGTGAGCTCGGTCGCCTTGCAGAGCACGACGGCCCGCTCGACGACGTTCTCGAGCTCGCGCACGTTGCCGGGCCAGTCGTGCGAGAGGAGGGCGTTCAGCGTGCCCGGCGCGAGGCCGCGGATCTCCTTGCCGTAGGCCTTCGCGTACTTGTCGATGAAGTGGGAGACGAGCGCGGGGATGTCGCCCTTGCGCTGGCGCAGCGGGGGCAGCGTCACCGCGACCACGTTCAGCCGGTAGTAGAGATCCTCGCGGAACTTCCCCGCCTTCACCTCGGCGGCGAGATCGCGGTTCGTGGCCGCGACGAGCCGCACGTCCACCTTGATGGTCTGCGTGCCGCCGACGCGCTCGAACTCCTTCTGCTGCAGGACCCGCAGGAGCTTGATCTGGAGCGCGGGCGAGATGTCGCCGATCTCGTCGAGGAACAGCGTCCCGCCGTCGGCGAGCTCGAACCGCCCCTCCTTGCGGCCGATGGCGCCGGTGAAGGAGCCCTTCTCGTGCCCGAAGAGCTCCGACTCGAGGAGGGTCTCGGAGAGCGCCGCGCAGTTCACCTTGATGAACGGCTTGTCGGAGCGCGGCGACTCCTCGTGGAGCGCCTGCGCGATGAGCTCCTTGCCGGTGCCGGACTCGCCGAGGATGAGGACGGTCGCGCGGGTCGGCGCGGCGCGCTTGACGACCTCGTAGACGGCCTGCAGCTCCGGGGCGTCGCCGACGATGTTGTGGAACCGGTAGCGCTCGCGGACGCGCTCGCGCAGGTTCGCCGTGTCTCGCTGGAGCCGGAGCTTCTCGAGCGCCTTCTCGAGCACGACGATGACGGCGTTCACGTCGAGCGGCTTGACGAGGTAGTTCTCCGCCCCGGCCCGCATGGCCTCGACCGCCGCCTCGACGCTCGCGAAGGCGGTCATCATGACGAACACCGCGTCGGAGCCCTGCTCGCGCGCCCGCTTGAGGAGCGTGATGCCGTCCATGCGCGGCATCCGCACGTCCGCGAGGACCGCCGCGGGGGCGAACCCCGGCAGCAGCGCGAGCGCCTCCTCGCCATCCGCCGCCTCCGCGATCTCGTAACCCTCCTCGGTGAGGATGGTCCTGAGCGCGACGCGCGCGTTTTGCTCGTCGTCGACGACGAGGATCCGCTCTTTCCCCGAGCGGCCGGCCGTGTTCGGAATGTTCACCGTTGCCTCACGCCAAGCGCAAACCGTGCAGGATGCCGCACGTTATGCATGATCCTGCGCGCGAGATCCACCAGATCTCGACGCAAGTCCCCAATCCTACGGGACAAAGCCGCTTACCAACCCCGCCTGGCTCACGCGCTTCCCTGGGGGAGCGAGCCGGCCCCCTCGACCCGACCGAGCCGGTCGAAGGGTCTCCACCGGAACCGGGCCCCGAGTGACTCGGCCACGCTCCGGCACGCCTCCTCGGACAGGCCGGGGAGCGCAACCGCGCTCGCCGCCACATCCGGGATGCAGCGCACCGCGCTGCGGATGAAAGCCTTCACGGACTCGTACGCCGCCTCGCCGTACCGGCTCGGGCAGATCCGTGCGTAGGTCGCGGGGTCCGCCGCGTTGAGCGAGACCGAGACGGCCGAGATCCCAGCGGCCGCGAGCGCGGGAGCGACGTCGTAGCCCTCGCGCAGGGACGCCAGCCCGTCGGTGTCGACCCGCACGCGCTCCACGCCCGCTGCCCGCAGCCTGCGAGCGACCTCGAGCAGGACGGCGAGCCGTCGCGTCGGCTCGCCGAGGCCGGTGAAGACGACCTCGGATCGCCCTGCGATCCCGGCGTGCACGGCCGCTTCCCAGACCTCGTCCGCGCTCGGGTTGCGGGCGAGGCGGAGGTCGAACCCGCCCACCGTCCAGTCGTCGTCGCGGATCTTCGGACAGAAGACGCACGCGAGGGTGCAGGCGCTCGTCAGGTTCAGGTAGAGCGCGTCGCCAAGCGAGTAAGCGAGCGTCGGCTCGCGCTGTGCGATCTCGGGCAACACGGGCGGGTGAAATAGCAGGCCCCCGCCTGGAGCGCTACACGACGACGCCTGCGGGCGGGAGTGACTACCTCTACAACCGCCCGGACCGGCCTGCGATTTCGCTTGAAGCGCCGCGTCAATCCAGGAGGTGCACGTGGCCGCTGCAGGCCAGGCAGTAGCGCGCCTCGGGGATCGCGCGGAGGCGCTGCAGGCCCAGCGGGCCGCCGCAGTTGAGGCAGCGGCCGTAGCTCCCCTCCTGGATCCGCGCGAGCGCCGCGTCGATGTCGGCGAGCTCCCGCCGGGCCAGCTCCGAGACCGGATCGGGCATGGCCTCGTAGTCCGTCCAGCGCGCGGCGGGATCCGCTGCGGCGTGGGACGTTCCCTGGCTGAGTGAGCGGCGGCGACGCAGCAGGACCTCGCGCGCCTCCGCCTCGATACGACTCATGGGGTCCGCCCCTCTTCACGAGGCGTGCCTCCAGGAATCCCGCGTGATTCCGCGATGTACCCGCCAGAGTTTGCGTGCGGCCGAGCAGGTGACGCACGCCTTGCGCAGCGCCGAATGGGGCTCCACGTCCAGAGCCGCCGCGGGTTCGGGGGCGCAGTCCCCGCCTCGACACCTCACCGCCTCAGCGCGCGAGACACGCCCACGTAGCCGACTGCGAGCGCCGCCGCGATGGGCAGGAGCCAGAGGCCCGCCGCGAGGCGGTGCTCGATCACGTCGAGCCTGTCGCCCGCGAGCAGGAGCGCCCAGCGCGTCGCGCGGTGCTCCGGCACGCGATACGCGAGGCGCCGCACCGCGCCGGAGAGCGCTCGCGGCGGCGCGGCGGTGCCGAACACCGGCGTCGCGTGCAGGAGCCCCGACCGCGCGAGCGGCGTCAGGTCGTGCTGCTGCTCGGGCCTGTCCCAGTGCGCGCCGGGGTCCGGTGCGCGCCGCTCGCGCGGCACGCCCGGACGCACGCCCGTGGCGCCGTCGATGCCCGCGCCGGAGACGTTCACTCGACCCGCGTCGTCCATCTCCTCCCCCTCTACGCGCTCGGCACGAGCACGCACTTCACGCAGCCGTCCGCCTTCGCGTCGAAGAGGTCGTATGCCTCCGGCGCGCGCTCGAGCGGGAACCGGTGCGTGATGAGCCCCTTGCCGTCGAGCCGGCCCGCGCGGACGTGCTCGAGCAGGTGCGGCATGTAGCGCTTCACGTTCGCCTGGGCCATCCGGAAGGTGAGGCCCTTGTTCATCGCGACGCCGATCGGGACGAGGTTCGCGGGCGGGCCGTACACGCCGACGATCGAGACGGTCCCGCCCTTGCGGACCGAGTGGATCGCCCAGTGGAGCGCGATCGACGATCCGGGCGCGAGCTTCAG
Organism: Anaeromyxobacter sp. SG64; assembly: GCF_022690745.1. Classification (NCBI taxonomy): domain Bacteria; kingdom Pseudomonadati; phylum Myxococcota; class Myxococcia; order Myxococcales; family Anaeromyxobacteraceae; genus Anaeromyxobacter; species Anaeromyxobacter sp. SG64. Next base: position 92,885 of record NZ_JALCZB010000009.1, read on the forward strand.
CTTGCGCCCGACGAGCGTCTGCCACGCCGAGCCGGAGGCCTCCATCCCCACCGCGTCGACGACCACGTCCGGACCGTGCCCGCCCTTCAGCGCCTTCAGCGCGGCGATGGGATCGTGCTCGCGCCGAAGGTCGATCGTCTCGGCGCCGGCCCAGCGCTCGGCGAACCCGAGCCGCGCCTCGATCCGGTCGACCGCCACCACCCGCGACGCGCCGAGGAGCCACGCGGAGCGCGCCGCCACGAGCCCCACCGGCCCGCAGCCGAGCACCGCCACCACGTCGCCCTGGCGGATCGCGCCCATCTCCGCGGCCTGGTAGCCCGTGGGCAGCACGTCGGACAGGAGGAGCACGTCCTCGTCGTCGAGGTCGTCGGGGATCTTCATCGGGCCCACGTCCGCGAACGGCACCCGGACGTACTGCGCCTGGCCGCCGTCGTAGCCGCCGGTCGTGTGCGAGTAGCCGAACACGCCCGAGGCGAGGTCGTTCATCGGGTTCGAGGACTCGCAGTCGCCGTACAGCCCGCGCTCGCAGTAGAAGCAGGTGCCGCACGAGATGTTGAAGGGCACGACGAGCCGGTCGCCTGCGCGCACGCCGCGGACCGACGACCCGATCTCCTCGACCACCCCGGTGAACTCGTGCCCGAACGTCGTGCCGACGCGGGTGTCCGGGACCATCCCGTGGAAGAGGTGCAGGTCCGAGCCGCAGATCGCGGCGCGGGTGACCCGCAGGATGACGTCATCCGGGTGCTCGATCCGAGGCGCGGGCTTGTCCCTCACCCGCACCCGGTACGGCCCCTCGTAGACGAGCGCGCGCATCGCCCTCCCCACGGGAAAGGTTCGACGTGCCCGCGCGGAGCGCAAACGGGACGCTCGCGCGGCCGCCCGAGCTAGGCGGTGTCGAGCTCCGAGGAGCGCACCAGGCGGACGCCCGCCCGGGCGAACGCGCGGTCGATCTCGGTCCGGCGCTCCGGGAAGACCGCGCGCGTCAGGTCGTCGAGCACGAAGGTCTCGAAACCCTCGGCCGCCGCGTCCTCCGCGGACCAGAGCACGCAGAAGTCTCGCGCGAGGCCGCACAGGAACACGCGCCGCACGCCGCGCGCGGCGAGCCACGCGCCGAGGCCGGTGGTGGGGCGGTGCCCGTCCGGCCCGACGTTCTCCCGGAACGCGCTGTAGGAGTCCACCGTGAGGTGGATGCCCTTGCGCAGGATCATCGTGGCCGCGACGTCCGGGAACTCCGGGTGGAGGGCCGAGCCGCGGCTGCCGCGCACGCAGTGGTCCGGCCAGAGCTCCTGGGGCCCCTGCGCGAGGGCGATCGTCTCGTAGGGCTTCGCGCCGGGATGGGCCGACGCGAACGAGACGTGTCCCGGCGGGTGCCAGTCCTGCGTCGCCACCACCGTCGCGAAGCGCGGCGCGAGCCGCGCGATCGGCGCGACGATGGCGTCGCCGTCCTCGACGGCGAGGGCGCCGCCCGGCAGGAAGTCGTGCTGCAGGTCGACGGCGAGGAGGGCGTCGTGCTCGCGATCGATTCGCATGCGTCTCCAGTTTAACCGGGGCGCGCGCCGCGTTCCCCTCCTCGCGCGCGCCGCCCTCCGGCCACCCGGCCGGGGGGAAGTCCAGGACCGCGCGCGCCGCGCGAAGAGGCCCGGAACCGGCCGGAATCCGTGTTGTCTCGGGCGCGGGCCTGAGCTAGCTTGCGCGCACCATGGACAAGATCTGGGTCAAGGACGTCAAGGAGGGCGAGCGGCTGAAGAGCGTCTTCCTCGTCGCTCGCAAGGCGGTGCCCACCGCGAAGAGCGGCAAGACGTACCTGTCGGTCACCTTCCAGGACAAGACGGGGGAGCTCGAGGCCCGCGCGTTCGAGCGCGTGGACGAGCTCTCGGGGCTCTTCGACGAGAAGGACTACGTCGAGGTCGAGGGCCCCATCGGCGCGTTCCAGGGCAAGCCCCAGCTCAAGATCGAGACGGCGGCCAAGGTCGCCGACGCCACGGCGCTCGACGCGGCGGAGTTCGTGTGGGCGCCGCCGCCGGAGCCCAAGAAGCCCGAGAAGCCGGGGCCGAGCGAGGGCGAGGACGCGCTCTGGAAGGAGCTCGTCGGCATCGTCGACGTCATCGTCGATCCGCACCTGAAGAGCCTCGTGAAGGCGTTCGTGGACGACGAGGACGTCGCGAGCCGCATGCGCCGCGCCCCCGCCGCGAAGTCCGTCCACCACGCCTACGCGGGCGGCCTGCTCGAGCACACCGTCTCGTCGCTCAAGCTCGCGCACCGGATCGCCGACCACTACCCGCAGGTGGACCGCGACATGCTCGTCGCCGGCGCGTTCTTCCACGACCTCGGCAAGATCCGCGAGATCCAGGGCGATCGGAACGCCGAGTACACCGACGAGGGCCGGCTGGTGGGCCACCTCGTCATGACCGCGCAGTGGGTGCACGACAAGGCCCGGCGCGTGGGCGTGCCGCGCGACCTCGAGCACCACGTCGTGCACATGGTCCTCGCGCACCACGGCCGGCTCGAGTACGGCTCGCCGAAGCCGCCGATGACGCTCGAGGCGCTGCTCACCCACTACATCGACGAGCTCGACAGCCGCGTGAACTCCTGGCTCAACCTGATGGCCAAGGAGTCCGGCTCGAAGCGCTGGACCTCGTCGGACAACGTCTACGAGCAGCAGATCTGGCGGGGCCAGCTCCCCACCGTGCAGGCCGAGAAGAAGGGGCCGCCGGCGGAGCTCATGACGCCCGTGATCTACGTGCCGCGCGAGGGCGGCGGCGCCGGCGGCGGACCGAAGCGGAACAAGCCGCCGCGCGAGAAGCGCGCGCCCGCGCCGCGGCCGCCGCCCGCGCAGGGCGAGGCGAGGCCGGCCGAGGGCGCCCCGGCGCCG
>NZ_JALCZB010000090.1:0-18449 GCF_022690745.1 Anaeromyxobacter sp. SG64
AGCTCCGCGCCTACGCCGAGCCGGCCGCCGCCCGCCGCGAGCGCGGCCGGGTCGTCGCGCGCGCTCCGGCCGCGTTCCGGTCGCGCCGGGCCGCACCGCCCGCCGCCGGAGGGCGCTGGACGCTCGTCGCCGCGCGCCGGGAGCTCGCGGGCGGGATCCCGACCGCGACCGAGTGGAGCGCGGCGACGGCGCAGCAGCTCCTCGTCCGCTACGGCCTCGTCACCCGCGGCGCCGCCGCGGCGGAGTCCTTGCCCGGCGGGTTCAGCGCGGTCTACGACGTGCTCCGCCACCTCGAGGAGAGCGGCCGGATCCGGCGCGGCTACTTCGTCGGCGGCGTGGGCGCGATGCAGTTCGCCCAGCCGGGCGTGCTCGACCTGCTGCGCTCCCTGCGCGAGCCGCCGGAGACGCCGGAGGTCGTGACGCTCGCCGCGACGGACCCCGCGAACCCGTACGGCGCGCTGCTCGACTGGCCCGCGGTGCAGGGCGCCCCGGAGGGGAAGCGGCCCGCGCGCGCGGTCGGCGCCTACGTGGTGCTCGTGGACGGCGAGCTCGCGGCCTACGTGGCGCGCGGCGCGCGCCAGCTCTTCGCGTGGCTCCCGGAGTTCGAGCCGGAGCGCTCGCACGCCGGCGCCGCCATCGCGGCGGCGCTCACCGAGCTCGTCCGCGCCCTGCACGGCAAGGCGGAGGCGGCGCTCGTCGTGGAGATCGACGGCGGTCCCGCAGCGGCGCACCCGCTCGCGGGGTATCTCCAGGCGGCCGGGTTCGTGCCCACCGCGGCGGGGCTCCAGCTCACGCGCCGGGCGGCCGCGGCGGCGCTCTCGGCGGGGAGCCAGCTGCCGTAGCGGAGCGAGGCGCGCGTGCCAGAGGGCGACACCATCCACCGCGCGGCTTCGAACCTCCACCGGGCGCTCGCGGGCGAGACCGTGGTCCGGTTCGAGACGGTGCTGCCCCCGCTCGCGCGCGTCGACGCGGATCGCCCCGTCGCCGGTCGCACCGTCGAGGGCGTGAGCGCCCGGGGGAAGCACCTCCTCGTCCGCTTCTCCGGGGACCTCTGGCTGCGCAGCCACCTCCGCATGAACGGGAGCTGGCACCTGTACCGCCCCGGCGAGCGCTGGCGCCGCCCGCGGGACGCCATGCGCGTCCTCGTGGAGACCCGCCCCTGGCTCGCGGTGGGCTTCGACCTGCCCGCGGCGGAGCTCCTCGACGCGAGAGGCCTCGCGCGGCAGCCGGACCTCGCCCGGCTCGGGCCCGACCTGCTCGCCCCGGACTTCGACGCCGCCGAGGCGGAGCGCCGGCTGCGCGCGCGGCCGGCGCGCGAGGTCGGCGAGGCGCTGCTCGATCAGGGTGCGCTCGCGGGCGTGGGCAACGAGCTCAAGTCGGAGATCCTGTTCCTCGCCGGCGTGGACCCCTACCGGACGGTCGCCTCGCTCTCCGCCGCCGAGCTGGCCGCGCTGGTCACGGTCGCCCGCCGGGTCCTCCTCGAGGCGGTGGCGCCGTACGGCGCGAGCGCCCCCACCTGGCTCGGCGGCCGGCGCACGACGGGCCGGTCGAACCCCGACGAGCGGCTCTTCGTCTACGGCCGCGCGGGCGAGCCGTGCCGCCGCTGCGGAGCTGCCATCCGGCTCGGTCGCCAGGGCCCCGGCGCCCGCGTGACCTATCACTGCCCGCGCTGCCAGCCGGCGCCGGGCGGGGGTTAGCGGACGGCGCGTGGGAGCGCGCGGCCTCGCGATGGCGCGGTCGGGCGGCCGGCTCTGAGGTATCTTCCGCTCTCTTCTCGGGAGGGTGACATGGCGGGGCAGGACGTCTTCGATCTGGCGAGGCACGTGGCGGCGAGCGCGGCGACGGCGAGGCTGCCGCGGGCGGGGGGCAAGCGGTTCGAGACCGTCTTCCGCCACGGCTCGCTGCAGGTCGAGATCTTCGCGCCGCGCGGCCGCGACACGCAGCGGCCTCACGACCGCGACGAGGTCTACGTCGTCCTCCGCGGCGCCGGCGCCTTCGTGAACGGCACCCAGCGCTTCGCGTTCCGCGCGGGGGACGTGCTCTTCGCCGCCGCCGGCGAGGTCCACTGGTTCGAGGACTTCAGCGAGGATTTCTTCACCTGGGTGCTGTTCTACGGCCCCGAGGGCGGCGAGAAGGCCGCGACCGCTCCCCCGCCGGCGGGCGGCGCCGCGAAGTAGCAGGAGGCTGCGGCGCCCGCCCAGGGCGTCGGTCGCGACGCGCTGCGCCGCGGCGGGCGACGCGGTAGAAGAAGGCCATGTCGATCCTGGAGTGGCTCGGGCTCGTCCCCCGTGAGGAGCCGGCGCGCGACGCCGGCGTGGTCCATCGCGTCGCCCGCGCCCTCGAGGCGCTCCCGGCGGAGCGCGCGGAGCACCTCGCGCTGTTCGCGTTCCTCCTCGCCCGCGTGGCCAACGTGGATCTCGACGTCCACTCGGCCGAGACCGAGGCCATGGCGCGGATCGTCGAGACCGTCGGCCACCTCCCGAAGGACCAGGCCGCGCTCGTGGTCGAGATCGCGAAGGCGGAGCACCGCGCGAGCGGCGAGACGCAGAACTTCCTCGCGGCCCGGACGTTCCGGGACCAGGCGAGCGACGCCGAGCGGATGGATCTCGTGCACTGCCTCTTCGCGGTCGCCGCCTCGGACGGCGCCATCTCCGTCGCCGAGGAGGAGGCGATCCGCGGGATCTGCGGCGAGCTAAGGCTCACCGAGCGCGACTACGTCGACATCCGCAGCGCGTACTCCGAGCACCGCTCGGTGAACAAGCGGTGATCCCCTGGGAGACGGTGGACCGCGCCCGTGCCCCGGACGGCGCGGAGCTCGTCCTCTCCCGTCGTGGGGAGGAGTGGTCCGTCCGGGCCGCCGGCCGGGTGCTCATGACCAGCCGGACGCACGGCTCGGAGGAGGCGCTCGCCGCCGCGGCGCTCGCGCGGGTCCGCGCCCCGCGCGACGTGCTCGTCGGCGGGCTCGGCCTCGGGTTCACGCTCCGCGCCGCGCTCGACCGGCTCGCGCCCGGCGCGCGCGTGGTGGTGGCCGAGCTGGTCCCCGCGCTCGTCCGCTGGAACCGCGGCCCGGTCGCGCACCTCGCCGGGCGCCCGCTCGACGACCCGCGGGTCCACGTCGCGGAGGGCGACGTCCTCGAGCACCTCACCGCCGGCCGCGGCGCCTGGGACGCGATCCTGCTCGACGTGGACAACGGCCCCTCCGCGCTCGCGCATCCCGCGAACGGCCGGCTGTACGGCGAGGCCGGGGTCCGCGCCTGCCGCGACGCGCTCCGCGCCGGCGGCGCGCTCGCGGTCTGGTCGGCCGGTCAGGATCCCCGCTACGTCGCGCGGCTCGGTCGGGCGGGGCTCGCGGCGGAGGCGATCGCCGCGCCAGCGCGCGGCGACGCCGGGGGCGTGCGGCACGTCGTGATCGTGGGCGCGCGCGGGTCCGCGGCGGGCGCGCTCGGCCGCCGCCGAGGGACGGTGTAGCCCGGCTCTTGCGGCGGGTCGGCTCAGCGGCCCTGCCCGGCCGGATCCTGGATGGCCGGCGGGGCGCTGCGGTCGAGCTCCTGATCCTCGAACGACACCGAGTCCTCGATCGGCTCGAGGTGCGTCGTCACCGTGAGGTTCGGGATGGCGGCGCGGAGGTCGCGCTCGATCTCCTCGAGCAGCGCGTGCCCGCGCTGCACGGTCCACGCGCCCGGCACGAGGACGTGCACCGAGACGAACCGGCGCGACCCGGCCTGGCGCGTCCGGAGCGCGTGGAACTGCACGTGCTCGGCCGCGTGGCGCGCGAGGACCTCCTCGAGCGCGCGCCGCTCGGCGGCGGCGAGGCCCGTGTCGAGGAGGCCGAGCGCGGAGCGGCGGACGAGGGTCACCCCCGTCCAGACGATGTTGAGCGCGACCGCGATGGCGACGAGCGGGTCGAGCCGTGTCCAGCCGGTGATCCCGACCGCCCCGATGCCGACGAGCACGCCGGCGCTCGTCCACACGTCCGTCATCAGGTGGTGGCCGTCGGCCTCGAGCGCGATGGAGTGGCGATCCTTGCCGGTGCGGATGAGCACCCGCGCCACGGCGAGGTTCACGAGCGAGGCGCCGACCGAGACCGCGAGGCCGAGCCCGAGCCGCTCGAGCGCGCGCGGGTGGAGGAGGCGATCGGCGGCGGTCCAGATGATCCCGCCCGCCGCCACGAGGATGAGCGCGCCCTCGAGCCCGCTCGCGAAGTACTCCGCCTTGCCGTGGCCGTAAGCGTGGTCCTCGTCCGGCGGCCGCGCCGCGATGGTCACCATCACGAGCGTCATCACGGCCGCGGCGAGGTTGACGATCGACTCGAGCGCGTCGGAGAGGAGGCCGACGGAGCCGGTCATGCGCCAGGCGAGCGTCTTCAGCGCGATGGTCGCGATCGCCGCGCCGATGGAGAGCCAGGCGAAGCGCGCGAGCGAGGATGGGGCGGACCGGGTCATGGCGGCGCGGGCGCGCCGCGAGGCGGCGCCCGCACCCCTTCTGCCCGACCTGCCTCCGCTCCGCAAGCGGCACGGAGCCGCGCTGCGCCGGCCGCCGGGAGCGCGGGCGCTCCCTCCCGCCGCGCCCCGCTCACGCGCGGTTCAGGAAGACGGGCAGCCCCCGCTTGTTCGCGTAGATCGGCCGCAGCCGGTCGGTGTTGTACATCGACGCCACGTCCACCTTGCGGGGCCCGAGCTTCGGATCCGGGATGGGCATGAGGTCGTACTTGCCGTCGACGATCGCCGACATGAGCCCGCTCTTCCCCTCGAGCAGCGCGTCGAAGGCCATCGTGCCGAAGGTGTTCGCGACGAGCTTGTCGACGAAGTCGGGATCGCCCGAGCGGAGATCGTAGGTGAGGTCCGAGACGATCGTCTCCTCGCCGGCTCGCGCCTTGATCGCGTCGGAGAGCGACTCGGCGACGCTCGCCTTCTTGCGGTGGCCGAAGGCGTCGGGCTCCCCGTACTCCTGGACCTTGTAGCCCTCCCACTCGGCGCCCTCGGAGAGGACGACGAGCGCGTAGCTCGAGGGGTTCTGGCGCTTGTCCGTCACGAGCAGGTCGACGATGTGCTCGAGCTTCGGCTTGTGCTCCGGGATGATGCAGCGGATCGAGGTGACGTACGCCGTGTAGAAGGCGGTGAAGCCCGCGTCGCGGCCGAAGATGCGGAAGATGCCGATCCGCTCGTGCGAGCCGACGGTCGTCCGCTGCCGCTCGATGGCCGAGATCGCGCGCGTGATCGCCGTCGAGAAGCCGACGCAGTACTCGGTGTTCCGCACGTCGTTGTCCATCGTCTTCGGGATGGCGATCACCTTCGCGCCGAGCTCGTGCAGCCGCGCGGCGTAGGAGAGGGTGTCGTCGCCGCCGATGGGCAAGAGGTAGTCGAGCTTCAGGCCCTCGAGGTTCGCGAGCACCGCGCTCGAGACGTCGTGAGTCGTCGAGGTCTGGCCCTGCTTCGTCGTCTGCGCGGTCGGGAAGGTGCGGCCGGCGAGGTGAGGCGGGAGCTGCTTCATCCGCGCGGGGTTCGTCCGGCTCGAGTGCAGGAACGTCCCGCCGGTCCGGTCGATGGTGCGCGTGTTCTCGCGGGTGAGCGGCAGCACGTAGCGGCCGCGGCTCGCCGGATCGTCGAGGTTCAGGTGGGTGAGCCCTTCCCACCCGCGCCGGATGCCGACGACCTCCATCTGGTGGTCCGCGGCCCGGTAGACGACGCTCTTGATGACGGAGTTCAGGCCGGGGACGTCGCCCCCACCCGTGAGGATGCCGACGCGCATGCGTGCCATGCGGGTAATCCTAGGCGCACTTCGCCCGGAGCGCCGCTAAGAACCGGCAGTCGGCCCCCCGCGGAGGTCCCCCGTGCCGTTCCTGCGCTCGGCGTTCGTCTACCTCGCCGCTGCCGTCGTCGTGGTGCCGCTCGCGGCGCGTGTCGGCCTGGGCTCCGTCCTCGGCTACCTGGTCGCCGGGGCGATCGTGGGGCCGCAGGGGCTCGCCCTCTCGGGCGACGCCGAGGGCGTGCTCCGCGTCGCCGAGCTGGGCGTCGTGCTCCTCCTCTTCCTCGTGGGCCTGGAGCTCGACCCCCGCCGCCTCGTCGAGCTGCGCCGGGACGTGTTCGGCCGCGGCGCGCTCCAGGTCGCGGTGACCTCGCTCGCCATCGCCGGGGTGGCGCTCGCTCTCGGGGTGCCGTGGCGAACTGCCGCGGTCGCCGGGCTGGGTCTCTCGCTCTCCTCCACCGCGCTCGTGGTGCAGCTCCTCGGGGAGCGGAACGAGCTCGGGACGCGGCACGGCCAGCTGGCGTTCGCCATCCTGCTCTTCCAGGACCTCGCGGTGATCCCGCTGCTCGCGCTCCTCCCCGCGCTCGGCGCGCGCACGCCCGCGGCGGCGCCCGCGTGGCTCACGGTCGCGAAGGCGGTGGCGGTCGTCGGCGGCGTGGTGGTCGCGAGCCGCCTCGTGGCGCGCCCGGTGTTCCGGTTCGTGGCGTCGCTCAGGAACCCCGAGCTCTTCACCGCGACCGCGCTCCTCCTCGTCGCGGGTACCGCGCTCGCCGTCTCGGCCGCCGGGCTGTCCATGGCGCTCGGCGCCTTCCTCGCCGGCGTGCTGCTCGCCACCTCCGAGTACCGCCACGAGCTCGAGGCGGACGTCGCGCCGTTCAAGGGGCTCCTGCTCGGGCTCTTCTTCCTCGCGGTCGGCATGACCGCCGATCTGCGAGTGCTCGCCCTGCGCCCGCTCGCGGTCGCCGGCGTCGTCCTCGGCCTGGTCGCCCTGAAGGTCCTCGTGGCCTTCGCCGTCGGCCGGCGGGCCCTCGGGAGCGCGGAGCCCGCGCTCGCGCTCGGTCTCCTCCTCTCGCAGGGCGGCGAGTTCGCCTTCGTGCTCTTCCGGCTGGCCGCGGCCGACGGCGTCATGGACCCGGGAATCGCCGCGCTCCTCGTCGTGGCGGTCACGCTCTCGATGGCGACGACGCCCGTGCTCTTCGCGCTCCACGCGCTCGTGGGGAGGCGCCTCCTGCGGCGCGGCCCGGCCCGCGAGTTCGACGTCGTGCCCCCCGCCGATCCCTGCGTGGTGATCGCAGGATTCGGGCGGGTGGGGCAGGTGGTCGGCCGCGTCCTCGCCGCGAAGCGAATCACCTTCACCGCCATCGACGCCAGCCCCGAGCACATCGACTTCATCCGGCGCTTCGGCAACAAGGTCTTCTACGGCGACGTCTCGCGCCTCGACCTCCTGCGCTCGGCGCGGGTCGAGCGGGCACGCCTGTTCGTCCTCGCCATCGACGACGTGGACGCGTCGGTGCGCACGGCGGAGGTGGTGCGCGAGCACTTCCCGCAGGTGGCGATCCTCGCGCGCGCCCGCAACCGGCAGCACGCGTACCGGCTGCGCCGCCTCGGCATCCGGCGCATCGTGCGCGAGACGCTCCACTCCTCGCTCGTCATGACCTCGGACGTGCTCGAAGCGCTGGGGGTGGATTACGCCGAGGCGCGGAGCGCCGTCGAGCGCTTCCGTGAGCACGACGAGGCGCAGTTCGAGGCCTCCTGGCAGCACCAGGACGACCTCGACAAGCTCACCGACATCGCGCGGCGCGGCCGCGAGGAGCTGGAGCGATTGTTCGAGGAGGACGCGCGCCAGCGCCCGGCCTAGCTACGCCGGCACCACGTACCACTGCCCCTTCGCGCCCTGCTCCAGCTTCAGGAGCCCCTCCTTCTCCATCGCCTCGAGGAGGCGGCTGAAGGACGAGAAGCCGTGGTCGCGCTCGTCGAAGTCCGGCTCGCGACGCACGATGGCGGCCTTGATCGCGGAGGGGTTCACCGGTCCGCTCGCGCGGGCGAGCATCGCCGCGGCCGCCTCGCGGGCGACGACCGGGATCGCCTTCTCCTTCACCGGCCGGTCCTTCTCCTTCGGCTCCGCGGCGCGCCGCTTCCCGCCGGGACGCAGGTAGATGAACTCGTCGCAGGCCTTCACGAACAGCGGGCTCGTCGACTCGCGCACCGCCATCCCGATCACCACGCGGTCGTTCTCGCGCAGCTTGTAGGCGAGCGGGCAGAAGTCGGAGTCGCCGGAGGCGATGACGAAGGTGTCGATGTGCTCGCGCAGGTAGGCGAGCTCGAGGGCGTCGATGACGAGCCGCATGTCGGCGCCGTTCTTCCCGGCGCGGGTCGAGGGCGGCACGTCGACGAGCTCGACGCCCTTGTCGTGGAGCCGCTGCGTCGCGTCGGAGAACCGGGTCCAGTCCGCGTAGGCGCGGCGGAAGACGACCTTGCCCTTCTCGAGGAGCGTGTCGAGCGCCGGCTGGAGGTCGAACGTCTCCGCCGAGAGGCCGGTGCGGGTGACGAGGTTCTCGAAGTCGATGAACAGGGCGATGCGCTGATCGTGGCTGGTGTCGCGCTTCATTCGGTCTCCCGGGCCCGGACGTGGGCCCGCGCGCGCACCCTGTCAGGGAAGAGGCCCCGGCGCAAGCGAATGGCGGCTCGAGCGGGCTCCATGCGGGCTCCGCGGGCGGCGCGCACGCTGAGCGTAATCGGGAGGCCACCCACGCGCTCGGCGGCCTGTGACGCGCCGGCGGCGCGCGGGGCTTGCCGTGGACCTTCCGGGGCCGGAGGATGCCGCCCATGGACGACCTCCTCCGGCCCGACACCCTCGCCCTCCACGCGGACGCCGCCGTCGAGCCCACCGCCGACATCGCGCCGCCCATCCACGTCTCGACGACCTTCGCGGCGGACAACGACGCCGGGCTCGTCTACGCACGCAACGATCAGCCGACGCGGCGGCGGCTCGAGGCGGTGCTCGGCGCGCTGGACGGCGGACACGCGGTGACGTTCGCCTCCGGGCAGGCGGCCGCCACGGCGGCGCTCCTGCACCTGCGGCCGCGCCGCGTGGCGATCGCGACCGGCGGCTACCACGGGACGCACGCGGCCATCGACGCGCTCGCGCCGTTCGGCGTGGAGAAGGTCGCCCTCGAGGCCGACCTCGGCGCGGGGGACGTGGTGTGGCTCGAGACCCCGAAGAACCCGACCTGCGAGCTGCAGGACATCGCCGCGCACGTCGCGCGCGCGCGATCGGCCGGAGCGCGCGTCGTCGTCGACGGCACGTTCGCGACCCCCGTGCTGCAGGCGCCGCTCGCGCTCGGCGCGGACCTCGTCTACCACTCGATGACGAAGTTCCTCGCCGGCCACTCCGACGCGCTCGGCGGCGTCCTGGTCGCCCGCGATCCCGCCCTGGCGGACGGGCTCCGCGCGACCCGCACCGTCACGGGCGGCGTCCCCGGCGCGCTCGAGACCTGGCTCGTCCTGCGCGGGGTCCGCACGCTCGGCCTGCGGGTGCGGCAGCAGACCGCGACCGCGACCCGGCTCGCGGCGTTCCTCGAGCCGCGCGTCGCGCGCGTGTGGCACCCGTCGCTCCCCTCGCACCCGGGCCACGCCCTGGCGAAGCGGCAGATGCGCGGGCCGGGCCCGATCCTGTCCATCGAGCTCGCGACGGAGGCCGCCGCGCGGGAGCTCCCGGGGGCCCTGCGCCTCTTCCGCGACGCGACGTCCCTCGGCGGGGTGGAGTCGCTCATCGAGTGGCGACGCAAGCAGGATCCGCACGCGCCGCCGGCGCTCCTGCGGCTCGCGGTCGGGATCGAGGATCCCGAGGACCTCGAGCGCGATCTCGGCCGAGGGCTCGCGGCGATCGGCGGGGCGCTCTAGCCCCCGGTCGTGACGGCGGGCGGCCTCACGCCCCGTGACAGTGTCCCGACATCGACGGACTCGCATCCGTCCCCCTGCGACATCACCGTCCGAGCGGGCAGGCGTCCGTCCGGGCGCCGCGTCTCCAGGGGGAAGAAAGCATGCTCGCCGACCGTCACACCGCTCGAAGGCTCGCCGTCCTCACGTTCGCCGCCGCGTCGCTCGCCGCCTGCAGCGGCGAGAAGAGCCCCGCTGCAGGCCCGCACCTGGCCGGGATCCAGGTGCAGCCGGCCAGCGCCGGGGTGGTCTCCGTCCTGGTCGGGGAGTCCGTGCGACTCGCCGCGGTGGGGACGTACTCCGACGGCACGACGCGCGACGTCACGGCAGAGGTCGTGTGGAGCTCCGCAGCCCCCGAGATCGTCGCCGTCTCGAACGCGGCGGCCGACGCGGGGCTGGCGACGAGCGCGTCCGTCGGGACGAGCGAGGTCACCGCCACCGAGCCGATGAGCGGGGTCACGGGGAGGGTGACGGTGGAGGTCGTCCCGCCGATCGTGTCGCTCGCCGTGTCGCCCATCGATCCGACGCTGCTCGTGGGCACCACGCTGCAGCTCCAGGCGGACGGCACGCTCGTGGACGACACCACGGCCGACGTCACCGCGACGGTCACCTGGACGACGTCGGACGCCGCCATCGCGACGGTGTCTCCGGGCGGGCTCGTCACCGCGGTCGCGGTCGGGACCGCCACGATCACCGCCGTGGAGCCGGTCTCCGGCGCGACGGCGAGCATCACCGTCGAGGTGACGACGCTGCCGGCGGCGCTCTCCTACCTCGGCCTCTCCCGCGGGTCGGTCATCGGCGGCGGGCCGGTGCAGATCGTCGGCACCGTGGCGCTGACCTCGCCGGCGACGGAGGACGTCGTCGTCACGCTGACGAGCAGCAACGCCGCGGTCGGGGTCCCCGAGACCGTGACCGTGCCGGCGGGTGCGCAGAGCGCGACCTTCGACGTGACGACGTCCGCGGTGACCCGCAGGACCAAGGTGACCCTCACCGCCACCGACGGGACGAGCACCAAGACCGCGTCGCTGAACCTGCGCGTGGCGAAGTAGGCTCCGCGCGCCTCCCGCGGCGTCCCGGCTACCCGCTGCCCGCCCACCGGCTCCCTGGCCGGTGGCGCGGGCTGCGCCGTTCTCCGCGCGCGCAGGCGAGCTGCTTCTCGACGCTCGCGCGGAACGCCCGCACGAGCGGCTCGAAGCGCGCAGGGGCGCCCTCGAGCGCGCCCAGGGCGAGCGCGACCGCCTCCGCGGTGGAGAGGTGCTCGGGCCCCGGCTCGCGGCGCAAGCCACCGTAGCCGCTCGGCCGCGCAGGCACGATCCCGACGCGCGGCAGCGCCGCGAGCGTGGGCGTCGCCCGGATCATCTTCACCGCCTGGGGCCACGTCCCGTCGACGGCGAAGAGCACGGGCGGCGGCGCGCCTGCGAGCGCCTCGGCGGGCACGGCGCCGTCGCCGGGGAAGAGCAGCGCCGCCCCCGGCGTCGCGGCCGCGGCGCGAACGGCGGGGTGATCCTCGAACGCGACGCCGCGGTGGAGCTCGCAGTTCTCGAGCGCGAGCCGGGTGAGCCAGGCGCTGCAGATCGCGAGGCGCGCCTCGCGCGGATGCTGGAGCAGCACGACGCGGGTCCGCGACGGGATCACCGGGAGGTCCGCGCAGGCGCAGAGCTCCGTGGGGCGCAGGCAGCGGCGGCAGGTCGGGCGCATGGGAGAGCGCGGGAGGAAAGCACGGCGCCGGGCGCGCGTCGAGCGGCCCCGGGGCCCGCCAGGAACGCGCCGCCCGTGCGCCCCGGTTGGCGTACCATGCGCGCCATGCCCGCTCGCCCCGCCCGCCTGCTGCTCGCGGCGTTCTCTCCGGAGCTCGCCGGCCTCGACGCCGCGCCGCCCGAGGGCTGGGCGGTCGCCTGCACCGGCGTCGGCGCCCTCGCGGCGGCCGTGGAGACCGCGCGGCTCCTCGCCCTTCACGCGCCGGAGCGCGTCCTGTTCGTCGGGACCTGCGGCGCGTACGACGCGCGGCTCGCGCCGGGCGAGCTCATCGCGGCGTCGGAGGCCGTCGCGACCTCGCTCGACGAGCGGGCCGGCCGCGCCTATCGCCCCGCGCTCGAGCGCACCCGCTGGCCCGCCACCTTCACGCTGCCGCTCCCCGCGCACCGCGTGGCCGTCCCGCCCGCGATCACGCTCACGGAGGAGGGCGCGCGCGCGCTCGCGGAGGTGGCCGCCGCGGAGCACCTCGAGCTCACGGGCGTCTTCGCCGCGTGCGCCGCGGCGAACGTGCCTGCGGCCGCGGCGCTCGCCGTCGCGAACCGGGTCGGCCCCGGGGCGCACGAGGAGTGGAAGGCCAACCACGCCACCGCGAGCCGGGCGCTCGTCGCGGCGCTGCGCGAGCGCGGCGTGCTCGGCGCCGAGGAGCTCCTCGAATGAGCAAGACCCCGTCGACCCCCGCCACCCGGCTCCTGCGCCAGCAGAAGGTCCCGTACACCGAGCACGTCTACCGCTACGAGGAGCACGGCGGCACGGCCGTGTCCTCGCGGGAGCTGGGCGTCCCGGAGCACGCCGTGGTGAAGACGCTCGTCATGGAGG
Source organism: Anaeromyxobacter sp. SG64 (assembly GCF_022690745.1). Lineage (NCBI taxonomy): Bacteria > Pseudomonadati > Myxococcota > Myxococcia > Myxococcales > Anaeromyxobacteraceae > Anaeromyxobacter > Anaeromyxobacter sp. SG64. Next base: position 12,256 of record NZ_JALCZB010000090.1, read on the forward strand.
ACGAGACCGGCGCCCCGCTCGTCGTGCTCATGCACGGCGACCGCGAGGTCTCGACGAAGGCGCTCGCCCGTCAGCTCGGGAAGAAGACGGTGCAGATCTGCAAGCCGGAGGTCGCCCAGCGCCACAGCGGCTATCTCGTCGGCGGCACGAGCCCGTTCGGAACGCGCAAGGCGATGCCGGTGCACGTCGAGCGGACCATTCTCGAGCTGCCGAAGCTCTACGTGAACGGCGGCTCGCGCGGCTTCCTCGTCGGGATCGCGCCCGCCGACCTCGTGCGCGTCCTCTCCCCCGTCCCCGTGGACGTCGCCATCGAGCAGTAGAGGCGGGCGCGCAGACCGCTCGTGGTCACGAGCGGGGTCGAGGTCGGGGTCGGGGTCAGATCCCTCCGCTACCTTGCCGCCCCCATGCCGAAAGACGCTCCCGCCCGCTACCTCGCCTTCTCCGACGGCTCCTCCCTCTCCAACCCCGGCGGCCCGGGCGGCACGGGCTTCGTCGTCGTCGATCGCGTCCGCCCCGCGCTCCGCTTCGGCGCGACGCGCTGGGTGCAGGACGGCGCCTACGCGGTCACGAACAACCGGATGGAGCTGCGCGCCGTCCTCGAGGCGCTCCAGGGCCTGCCCGCGGGCGAGTCGGTCGAGGTCGTCTCGGACTCGCGCTACGTGGTGGACGCGCTCTCGAAGTGGATCCACGGCTGGCGCAAGAAGGGCTGGAAGACCGCCGCCGGCGAGCCGGTGCTGAACCGCGACCTCATCGAGGCGCTCGACGCGCGCGGCCGGGAGCTCTCCGTCCGCTACGCCTGGGTCCGGGGCCACGACGGGCACGCGGTGAACGAGGTCGTCGACGCGCTCGCCCAGTCGGCGGCGCGGGGCGTCCCCGGGCCGACGGAGGCGAGCGTCGTCGAGGCGCTTCGCGCGGCCGCCGTCATCCGCTGAGCGCCGCAGTCACCAGGAGGCGAGCCGGCACTCCTCGCACGCCTGCATGAAGTGGCCGTACGGGGCGAGGCAGCGCAGGCAGGTGCGGCGGCCGCAGAGGGCGCACGACCGGGCATCCCGGGGCCGGAGCCGCTCGCCGCAGGAGGCGCAGCGCTCGAGGTCTTCCTCCGGCCGGGGGCCTGGCGACGGTGCGGCGGGATCCACGCAGGGAACGTCGCACCTCCGGCGTCCCGTGGCACGCCCCCGGGAGGGAGGGGTCGCCTGCCACGCGGTCCGGGCGCCGGGCGGGGCCGTGGTACCCTGCGCGCCCATTCCATTCCGGCACCGGAGGCCACCCATGAGCGATCTCCTCAGCGACCTCGAGCCCAAGCTCCTCTGGCGGTACTTCCTCGAGCTCTCCCGGATCCCGCGCGGCTCGAAGCACGAGGCGCAGGCGGCCCGCTGGGTCGCCGACCAGGGCCGCGCGCTCGGCTGCGAGGTCCTGACCGACGCGCTCGGGAACGTCCTCATCCGCAAGCCGGGCACGAAGGGCCGCGAGGACCGCCCGGGAGTGTGCCTCCAGGGCCACGTCGACATGGTCTGCGAGAAGAACGAGGGCACCCCCCACGACTTCGCGAAGGACCCCATCCCCGTGTACCGCGACGGCGAGGTGGTGCGCGCCCGCGGCACGACGCTCGGCGCCGACAACGGCATCGGCGTCGCGGCGGGCCTCGCGGTGCTCGCGAGCCAGGACGTCCGCCACGGCCCGGTCGAGGTGCTCGTCACGATCGACGAGGAGACGGGTCTCACCGGGGCGAAGGGCGTCGCGCCGGGCTGGTTCCGCTCGCCCTACCTCCTGAACCTCGACAGCGAGGAGGAGGGGGAGCTCACCATCGGCTGCGCCGGCGGCGTGGACACGGTCGCGACCCGCAAGGTCGCCCTCTCGGCGCCCGCCCCGGGCACCCTGCCGCTCCGGATCAAGCTCTCGGGCCTGAAGGGCGGCCACTCCGGCGTGGACATCGCCGCGGGTCGCGGCAACTCCATCCGCATCCTGGCCCAGGTGCTCGACGCGCTCGTGGAGCGGCACGGGATCGCGCTCGCGACGGTGAGCGGCGGGAACAAGCGGAACGCCATCCCGCGCGAGGCGTCGGCGATGGTGCGCGTGGACGCGGGGCGCGAGGCCGCGCTGCGGGAGGACGTGGCGCGCCTCGCGCGCGAGTGGCGCGCCGCGCTCGGCGCGTTCGACCCGAACCTCGCGATCGACGTGGAGCCGGGCGAGGCCGATCGCGTGATGTCGCCCGGCGACGCGCGCGCCGTCCTCGGGCTCCTCCTCGCCGGGCCGCACGGCGTCGAGGCGATGAGCCCGGCCATCCCCGGCCTCGTCCAGACCTCGACGAACCTCGGGCTCGTCCAGACCCAGGACGGGACGGTGCTCGTGACCTTCCTCACCCGCAGCGCCATCGACGCCTCGCGCCAGGCGCTGGCCGCGCGCATCACGGCGGCGTGCGCGCTCGCCGGCTTCGAGGCGAGCCAGGAGGGCGGCTACCCGGGGTGGAAGCCGGAGCCCGGGTCCTCGCTCGTGAAGCTCGTGGACCGGGTGCACGCGGAGGTGTTCGGGAAGCCGATGATCGTGAAGGCGATCCACGCCGGCCTCGAGTGCGGCCTCATCGGCGAGAAGTACCCGGGCGTCGAGATGGCCTCGATCGGCCCCGACATCAAGGACGCGCACACGCCCGACGAGCACGCGCGCATCGCCTCGGTGGCGGCGTTCTGGAGGCTGCTCGTGGCCGTGCTCGAGCGCGTCTGAGCGCCCGGGGCGCGACGGCGTGAGCCGCTCGCGCGGTGACCAGGGGGCGCGCGCGTCGGGCGGCCGGGCGGCCCCCGCGGCGCCCTCGCCTCGAGTCGCGTGCGCGCGCGGCGGCGGGTTCCCAGCTTTCGCTGGGGGTCTCGATGGGCCGCGGCCGCAAGCGCCTCCTCGTGGCGCTCGCCATCCTGTTCGTCGTGCTGGTCGGCGCTCGCGCGGCGCTCGACCCGCTCGTCACCTGGCGGACGCGCAAGGTGCTCGCGGGGATGGAGGGGATGCGCGGGCGCTTCCAGGACGTCCAGGTGAGCGTCCACGACCTGTCCTACGCCATCCGCGGCCTGCGCATCGAGAAGCTCGCGGCGGGCGGCTCGGCGCTCCCGTACTTCCAGGTCGAGCGCGCGAGCTTCGGCCTCTACCTCAAGGAGCTCGTCCGCGGACACGTCGTCGCCGCCGTCGAGCTCGAGAAGCCCAAGCTCACGCTCGTGAGCGCCAAGGAGCAGCCGAGGAAGCAGGGCGCCGCGGAGGCGCCGCAGGTCGGCCACGGGATCGAGGCGCTTGCGCCGTTCCGGCTCGATCGCCTCCAGGTGAAGGACGGGGAGCTCCGCTGGGTGGACGAGCGCGAGCCGGAGCGGCCGGAGCTCTGGGTGCACCGGATCGAGGGGACGCTCGAGAACTTCGCGACGCGGAAGGCGCTCGCCAAGAACGAGCCGACGGTGCTCGCCGCGCGCGGCGTGCTGCAGCGCTCGGGCGCCGTCTCGCTCTTCGCGACCGCGGACCCGCTCGCGAAGAAGCTCACGTTCGCCGGGCAGGGCCGGCTCGAGCGCCTGCAGCTCGTCGAGCTCGCCTCGCTCGTCGGCGCGAAGGCCGGGATCGCGCCGGACAAGGGCGAGCTCGACATGTCGCTCCGCTTCCGCGCCGAGGGCGGGAAGATCTCGGGCGGCGTCCGCCCCATCCTGAAGGACGCCGGGACGAGGCCGGCGAAGCCGGGGCTCGGGCCGAAGCTGAAGTCGCTCCTCGCCGACGTGACGCTCAGCATCTTCAAGGACGACGTCCCCGGCCGCGAGGCGGTCGCGACGACGATCCCGATCCAGGGGACCGTCGACGATCCGGAGGCGCAGGCGGTCCCGACCATCCTCGGGATCGTGCGGAACGCGTTCGTCCGCGGCCTCGAGGACGGCCTCTCCGGCCTGCCGCCTCCCGAGGCGAAGAGGCCGGAGAACGTCGTCGAGCAGGCGAGGCGCGCGCTGTCGCCCAGGCGGGAAGCGCAGCCGCGCGCCCAGCCGACGGGGGAGAAGTGATCCGGCGGCGGACGCTCGTGGTCGCCGTCGCGCTCGCGGCCGCGGCGTGCCGCCATCCGCAGCACCCCACCTCGCCGGCGGGCGGCGAGTCGCCCCGGCCCGAGGCGCCGGATCGCGCCGGCGAGAAGGGCGTCCCGCCGAAGGCTGGGCGGCCGCGCATCCCGGCGGGCCCCGAGGCGCTCCTCGCCCCCGGCGCGGTGAAGGCCATCCAGGGCGCCCTCGCGGATCGCGGCCTCCTCGGGGAGCACCGCGCGGGAGAGCTCGACGCGCCGACCTCGCGCGCGCTTCGCAAGTTCCAGGAATCGCAGGACCTCGCCGCGACCGGCTTCCCGGACCGCGAGACCCTGCAGCGGCTGGGGGTCGACCCCGACCGCGCCTACGGGCGCGAGGGGGGCGGGGAGGGGGACTGAACGCCCGGTCCGCCGGGGCAGCCATCCTCGCCCGGGCGAGCTCGCCGGATCCGAGCCGGCTCCCGCGCGGGCCCACGCGCCGGCGGGCGGCAGGCCCGGCGGACACGCGCGCGCCTCCGCGGTAGATTCGGCGCGGGCAAGCCCCGGAGGCGGTCATCGAGCTCTTCCTCGATCGCGGAAACCCCCTGCACTGGCTCGCCGTGGCGGTGCTCCTCGTCTCGGGCCTCGCGTGCGCCTGGCTCGGAGTCCGGGACGGATTCCTGCGCAGGTCGATGCGCACGAGCGCGGGGACGCTGACGGGGGGCCGGGCCATGGCCGCGGGCGCGCTCTACGTGGCGACCGGCCTCGCCGGCGTGTGGGGCGGCGTGGCGTTCCTGCTCCGAGCGCGGTGAAAGCGCACGTCCCCGCTTCGGCCGAACACATCGAGGACGCCGCCGGCGAGCGGGCCACGCTGCTAGCGTGCTCGGAGCAGCGCGGAGGTGAACATGGCCCTGTTGCCGACCGCCCCGGAGCCGGACTGCTGGCAGCTCGAGGGGGAGGACGACGCGTCGACGCCGCCGACCGTCGCCCGGGTGCTGAACACCGTGGGAACCCGCCGCGAGTGGCGACGCGCCGGGTTCCCGGTGCTCTTCGACGAGGCCGGGGAGGTGAGGCACGTCCAGCGCTGCGGGCGGACGTACCGCTTCCGCCGCGTGGACGACGAGCACGCGGCTCGCCTGCCGCACTGCCAGCCGCTCTGATCCGGCCTGCTCGCTCAGTAGACCGCGAGCAGCTCGACCTCGAACACGAGCGTCGCGTCGGGCGGGATCGCCGGCGGCGCTCCGCGCGCCCCGTAGGCGAGGTCCGGGGGCAGCGTGAGCTTTCGCTTGCCGCCGACGCGCATCCCCGCGACGCCGCGGTCCCAGCCCTCGATCACCTCTCCGGCGCCGAGCCGGAACGAGAACGGATCGCCGCCGACGGACGAGTCGAACTGCTTCCCGTCGGTGAGCCAGCCCGTGTAGTGCACCTCGACCGTCTTGCCCCGCACCGCCTCCGGGCCCTTCCCCTTCACGACGTCCTCGATCTTCGGCTTGGCCATGCGTGTACTCCTCGCGCTCGGGTGGTCGGGGCCGCATCCTAGACGATGTTCAAACGGGGGCTGCGCCCTCAGGATTGATCACATCCTGAGGGCCAGCGCCGCTCCGCGCTCGAGCAACAGCAGGTCTTCGTAGCCCCTTCCGAGCACCTGCCAGCCCGGTTCGCCGTTGTTCTTGATATGCCCGCCGAGCTTCGCGACGGCGAGCATCGCGTCGCGAATGGTGGGTTCCTCCCGGAGCTTCACGTCGGGGTGCCGCTGCAGGAGCATCAGCTTGAGGGGGGAGAGGACGCGGTCCGCCGGCAGGTCTGCGTCATCGCGGGAGAGCTGGCGTAACGCCAACAGCTGCCAGGCGATGGGTGTGAACACCGCGAGCGCGTTCAGCAGCGCGTGCTTGGACTCGAGCTGGCGCTTCTCGTACGCGCAGCCCTGCTTCAGCGCGCGGAAGAACTCCTCGATAACCCACCGGGCGCGGTACGCGTCGACGATAGCTGCCACGTCTTCGGCGGTCTCGACGGGCTCGGTCGTGACCAGTCGCCACTCGACCGGATCGATGCCACGCCCGACGTTCTTCTCGCGAACGCGCACCACATTGAGGCGAAGGCGTTCGGGAACGCGCGCGCCGAGATGTGAGGGGCGCAGGATCGTCACGGAGCAGGCGGTCACGGAGAGCGTTGCCGAACGCTCCCTCCGGTA